>WQSI01000021.1 GCA_009787945.1 Defluviitaleaceae bacterium | reverse complement strand
AGCAGAGGTGTTTTTAGCCAACACCCCAAGGGTGCAAAACCGCACAGATGTTCAGCCCAATGTAATTGTTATTATGTCAGAATCTTTTATGGACCCTACCATTCTTGATAATGTGCATTTTTCCACAAATCCTGTGTCTAACTTCCATAGGCTGGCAAACCAGGGTATAAGTGGTGACAACATTGTGCCCGTCTTTGGTGGCGGCACGGCAAACACAGAAATGGAGTTTTTGACAGGCGCACCTGTGTTTTTCCTAAGCTCTGCCTATGCTGTGCCTTATTCCAACCCAAGCCGCTATTTTTCGCAAAATTTATATACGGCAATGCCCTGGCTGTTCCAAGAAAATGGCTATCGCACCGTGGCTCTGCATCCAAATTATGCAAGTTTTTACAACCGAAATTTTGTATATCCCCGCCTTGGTTTTCAAGAATTTATCGCAAAGGAGCAAATGCCAGATGCGGATTTTAAGGGCTGGTACATTTCCGACGAATATTTTACAAACCGCATGATACAAGAAATTGAAAGGGCAGAGCAAGACAACACCCCCCTGTTTCTCTTCGGTATCTCCATCCAAAACCATTTTGAGTTTTGGGGCAGCAAATATCAAGATTTTGATACAGACATCTACGCCACAAGCCCTGTTTTAACTGAATCTCAGGTGGGCAGTGTTTCCACCTTTGCCCAGGGCGTTTTTGATGCCGACAAACAGTTGGGTAGGCTAATCGACTTTATCGAAGCTGGCGACACCCCCACAATGGTAGTGTTTTTCGGCGACCATCTGCCAGTGTTAGGCTATCATTTCGACAATATTTTTGAGCGTTTAGGCTTTGTTTCAAGCCAAGCCGTCCACACCTGGAATATGGAGGACCGCTCCCGCATGTTTGCCCCGCCCTATCTTGTTTGGGATAATTTTAGCAACAACCTAGAAGAATGGGGAACAATCTCCACATATTTTCTTGGGGCGAATGTTCTTGCCCACAGCGGAATCGCCCTAAACAGGCATTGGGAGCATGTTTTGCATTTTAACCATCATTTCCGCGCCCTAACCGAAAATCATTATGTTGACATTTACGGCAATTTCAGATATATTTATAGTGTATGGGAAAAGCCCCATGTAAATGCCTTCGCTGGGCTTGTTCATAATAAATGGTTTGGCGAGGATGAAATTAGGCAAAATTTGGCTGATATAGCCGATTAATTATAGGGAGAGTGTATCATGGAAGGACATGACAAAATAACCATCGTTATCGGGGTTATAGGGGCGGACGTTCACGCCGTAGGTAACAAAATTTTAAATTACACATTTACCAAGGCAGGTCTTAATGTGGTAAATTTAGGGGTTATGGTTTCCCAGACGGAGTTTGTGGAGGCCGCTGTGGAAGCAGATGCCCAAGCCATCTTGGTATCTAGCCTTTATGGACATGGCGAAATTGACGTAAAAGGTCTGCGTGAAAAATGTGATGAAGCTGGGCTTGCGGACATTTTGCTTTATGTTGGCGGCAATATTGTTGTTGGCAAACAAGATTTTAATGAGGTGGAAAAGCGTTTCTTGGCAATGGGCTTTAACCGCGCATATCCGCCAGGCTCTGACCCTGCCCTGTCCATCAAACATTTGAATGAAGATTTGGGTAAGTGATATGGGAATTTACCTGTTAACAGACTTTGGCTCTACTTATACAAAGATGACAGCGGTAGATGTGGAAAAGGGCGCGATTGTTGCCTTTTCCAAGTCCTTTACCACCATTGAAACCGATGTTACCGAAGGTTATTACAATGCCCTTGCAGGCATCCGCCAACAACTTGGAGATTTTACCCCCAAGGCTTCTTTGGCTTGCTCTTCTGCGGCAGGGGGCTTAAAAATTGTGTCCAGTGGGCTTGTGCCAGACCTTACCGCAAAGGCTTCCCGTCTTGCCGCCGCTTCTGCTGGCGGAAAGGTGGTTAAAACCTATTCCTATGAGCTAACAGAATTTGAGCAAGAGGAAATTGTTAAGATAAAGCCTGACATTTTGTTGCTTTCGGGAGGCATTGACGGAGGTAACAAAAAGGTATTGCTTCAAAACGCCAGCGTTATAGCTGAAACAGAGGGTGATTTTTTCGTTATTGTTGCGGGGAATCGCTCTGCTTCTGGCGAAGCGCAGAAAATACTGGAGGCAGGCGGCAAAAAAATCATTCTCTGTGAAAATGTTATGCCTGCCTTTGGCAAGCTTAATATTGAACCTGCAAAGTCTGCCATTCGTGATTTGTTTATTGAAAATATCGTGTCTGCCAAGGGTTTGGACAAGGCTATGGCAATGATGGATATGGAGATAATCCCCACTCCTTTGGCGGTTTATGAAGCTTGCGAGTTGTTGTCTAAAGGGTCAGGCTCTGAAAAAGGCTTAGGGGAGCTTATGGCATATGACCTTGGCGGGGCAACCTGCGACGTTTACTCTATGGCTGATGGGCTTCCTAAAAGCGGCGCGTTTATCAGCGGCATACAAGAGCCTTTTGCCAAGCGGACGGTGGAGGGGGATATTGGCATGAGATACAGCCTTCACGCCCTTTATGACCTTATCCGCGAGGAAGGGGGCATGGCAGAGTTTGACCCTGAAGAGGTTGCAGACTGGCTTAACATTTGCAAAGCCGCCCCTGACGTTTTGCCCCAAGGGGAACACGCTAAATTCGCCCCTATTGACGCATCTTTGGCGGGGTGGGCTATGCGCCTGTCTGCCGCCCGCCATGTGGGATATGTAGAGCGGATTTTCACCCCTAGCGGGGAGGTTTTCAGCCAAGAAGGCAAGGATTTGACACGGGTTGAATATATCATAGGCAGTGGTGGGGCAATTATCAACGCCCCAGACCCAAAAACCATCTTACAAGAAGCCATCTACAGCCCGCGGGATTTAAATGCCCTAAAGCCCCAGAAATCCAAAATCCTTTTGGATAAAGAAAATGCCCTTGCAGGAATGGGGCTGTTGGCTCGCAGTCATCCCGAGGTTGCCCTTAGGATTATGAAGTCTAGCTTTACGGAGATTTAGGGAGGGGAGGTTTCAAAATGTTCAAAAAGAAAAAGAAGCCAGAGTTTGTACAGTCAATAAATTTAGAGATAAACGGCAAGTTAATGCCGCAAGACAGAGGATATTTTTACGCAGACCCACTAATTGACGCTTTAGAAAAGGCGGGGATTGGCGAGGTAGACGGGGAAGGCACTCTTCTGGAAGAAGATGGAAGCATCAAACTTTGTGACATCCACATGATGCTTGAAGAGGGTCAGGAAGCTTTGGACAAGCTGTTGCTGATTTTAGAGGCTTTGCACCTTCCTAAAGGCTCTCGCTTAATAGACGCTGACGGAAACGAAATAGCGGAAATCGGCGTGTTAGAAGGGCTTGCCCTGTGGATGAACGGCACAGAGCTACCCGAAGAAGTTTACAAAGAATGTGACATTAACCACGTCGTTAAAGAAATCAACAAATTGCTTGATGGTTGTGGGGAATTGTACAGCCACTGGGCAGGGCCTAGCGACACCGCCCTTTACTTCTACGGCACAAGCTTTGAGGAGATGAAGGCGAAAATATTGCCTTTTGTTAATGAATATCCCTTGTGTCAGAAACACCGTATAGAGCAAGTGGCTTAATGTGTAAATTAGTATATAATCACCAAATAAATACAATTAGAACCTAAAATTTCAGGAGGTCGGCATGGAATTTACATTAAAAAACAAAAAATTAAGTGACGATTTATTTAACGAGCTTGAGCAAGAGGTGCTGAAAGGTTGGCACACAGGGGAAGGGCTGACCATTGCAGATGGCATAGCCTACCAAAAAACCCTGCCAGAGTCAAAGAATTTCGCTAAGAAGCTTATTGAAGCGGACGAGCTTGGGAAAACTTTAACCCAGCCACGTGCAGGGGTGGCTCTGCCAAAAGAGCATATTGAGCTGTTGCAATATTTGGAAGATGCGGGCTTTGCAGACCTTCTCCCTTCAACTATTGACGCATACACCCGCTTGAACCGCTATGAAGATGCCCAGGTAGGCATTGACGAAAGTGTGAAAAACGGGCGTTCTATGCTTAACGGCTTTCCTGCTGTTAACCATGGGGTGGAGATTTGCCGAGAGGTTGTCAACAGTGTGAAAAGCCCTGTGCAGGTGCGCCACGGCACGCCAGACGCTCGCCTTTTAGCCTTAATCACCATGGCGGGGGGCTTTACCTCCTACGAAGGGGGCGGCATTAGCTACAATATCCCATATTCTAAGGATATTAAGCTTGAAAAAACTATTTTTGACTGGATGTTTATTGACCGTTTAATGGGCAAATATGAAGAGGCAGGCATAACCATCAACCGTGAGCCTTACGGGCCTTTAACAGGCACTCTTGTACCTCCTTGCATCTCCCATTCTGTCGCTATTATTGAAAGCCTTTTGGCGGCAGAGCAGGGTTGTAAAAATATTACCGTTGGTTATGGTCAGCTTGGCAACATTGTTCAGGACGTTGCCGCCATTAAATCCCTTAGGAATTTAACACGCTACTATTTAGACAGATTTGGTTATAATGACGTTCATGTAACAACAGTTCTGCACCAATGGATGGGTGGCTTCCCCCATGATGAGGCTATGGCTTTTGGTGTTATCTCTTGGGGGGCTGCGGCGGCTGTTCTTTCCCGCGCTACGAAAGTTATTGTTAAAACCCCTCACGAAGCTATGGGCATACCAACAAAAGAGGCTAATGCCGCGGGCTTAAAGGCAACAAAGCAAGTTGTGAACATGCTCCAAGGTCAGGACCTTTTAGAGCTGCATGATGTACACCTTGAAGCGGGCTTAATTGAAATGGAAACAAAATCTATAATAGACCGCACCCTTGACATGGGTGACGGCGATATTGCCGTTGGCTCTGTCCGCGCTTTTGAAGCGGGCATTATGGACATTCCTTTTGCGCCAAGTAAGCATAATATTGACCTTGCGTTCCCCGCCCGTGACAATGAAGGGGCTGTTCGCTTTATCGAGTTCGGCAACCTACCCTTCAGCCAGCACATTAAAAACTTCCATGAGAAAAAGCTTAATGTGCGGGGCAAGGTGGAAAAGCGGGATGTGTCTTTCCAAATGTCTATTGATGATATTTATGCCATTTCTGAGGGTAGGTTGGTTGGCCGCCCTAAGTAGAGAGGTAGGGATTTTATGTCGATAGTAGGGCAGGATTTTCAGGGTTTAACCTATGATGACTATTATAATATGGAAGATGACGGCAATAGATATGAGTTGATTGACGGCGAATTGTATGCCATGGCTGCGCCTAGTATTAGGCATCAAGAAATCTTAGGGAATTTATTTTTGGAAATTCGGACTTTTTTAAAGGGTGAAAAAAAGTGCAGGGTTTTCATTGCCCCTGTTGATGTTAGGTTAAATCACCAAAAGAAAGATGACACAGTTGTCCAGCCTGATTTAATCGTAGTTTGCGACCCTTCAAAAACGGAGGATGGCAAGTCTGTAAAGGGTGCGCCCGATTTTGTTGTTGAGATTTTTTCCTCATCCACCAGAAAACGCGACATCCAGATAAAGCTTCCTAAGTATAAGAAGGCAGGGGTGAAGGAAATCTGGCTTATTGAGCCTGATACAGAGATGGTTATGGTCTTTAAGCCAGAGTATGGCGATGAGAACATGGCTAGAATTTACACCACTGACGAAGAAATCACCCTTAGTATTCTACCAGAACTAACAATTAGCACAAACGACATTTTTGCAGGTGTTGTTACCGAGGAGGATTAGAATGAAAATAGTTGATGTTTTATGCAGTGCTGGTCAAAGCGGATTTTTCTTTGACGACCAGAAGGCAATTAAAGGCGGGGCGGTGGAGGATGGCTCTGCCTATAAAGGCGAGCCTGTGACCCCTGGATTCACAAGCGTAAGGATGCCTGGACATTCCATTTCCGTTATGTTTGTTCTTGAAAATGGTCAGGTTGCCTATGGGGACTGCGCCGCCGTTCAATATTCTGGAGCGGGAGGGCGCGACCCCCTGTTTCTAGCCCAAGACTTTATCCCTGTTATTGACAAGCACGTGAAGCCCCTTCTTGTAGGAAGGGAAATTACCACCTTTAGGGAAATGGCAGAGGAGCTTGACAACCTAAAAATCGACGGTAAGTTGCTCCACACTGCTATCCGCTACGGCATTACCCAAGCGGCTTTGGATGCAGTTGCTAAAAGTCAAAATAAGCTTATGGCGCAGGTTGTTGCAGAAGAATATGGCACAACCATTTCAGATACCATGATACCAATTTTTGGGCAGTCTGGTGACGCTCGTTATGCCACCGCTGAAAAAATGATTTTAAAATCTGTGGAGATTTTACCTCACGCCCTATTTAACAATATGGAAAAAACAGGTAAAAACGGCGAAGGGCTTCTTGAATATGTTGGCTGGCTTTCAAAGCGTATCGGGGAAATAAGGGTAAACCCAGCCTATGCCCCTACCATGCATATTGACGTTTATGGTATGCTTGGGGAAATTTTTGGGGAGGATTATGACGCTTTGGTGGAATATATGGGCAAGCTAGAAGAAGCGGCAAAGCCTTATAAGCTCCGCATTGAAGGCCCTGTGGACGTTGGCAACCTTGAAGGGCAGATTAAAGCCCTTGCCAAAATCCGCCAAATGCAGGAAGCGCGCGGCATTGATGTGGAAATTGTTGCAGATGAATGGTGTAACACCCTTTCTGACGTTAAGGCATTTACCGACAACAAGGCGGGGCATATGGCGCAAATTAAAACCCCAGACCTTGGAGGTATTAATAATTCTATTGAGGCGGTTTTATATTGCAAAGCGAACGGCATGGGTGCATATCTTGGCGGCACTTGTAACGAAACCGACCGTAGTGGGCAGGTTTGCGCCCATATTGCCATGGCAACAAGCCCTGTCCAAACCCTTGCAAAGCCTGGTATGGGAATGGACGAAGGCTATATGAATATTTACAACGAAATGAGCCGCATTTTGGTGCTTAAAGATAAGATAGGCAAGTAAATAACTATATAATTCCCACAGCATACCGTAGGGGCGCATATTATGCGCCCGTTATCCGACAAAGGTGATGCTGATGTAGACTACATTTGTCCAGCAAAGGGCGCATAATATGCGCCCCTACGACGGATGGGTATGGTTATCAAAAAAATATCGTTGCATATTGTCTGTAACGATATTTTTTTGATAACCTCTATCTTCTTGTGTACGTAAAGATGAAGTCAGGTATATCAAGGCTTTCTAACACCATTTGGTTGCCGCTGAAAGAGTAAATCCATCTATCTGGAAGTATACAGTCGCTGATGTTGCCGCAAAGGTCGGGGGTAGAGCAAATATATAATATCCCGCCACTTGCGCTCCAAATAATGTCAAACCCAGGTATTGTACCAGTGCCATCAGCGTTAAACACGTAAAAAGGCATATCCAGCCAATCCCAATTACCAACAAAAGATTGCTCTATGGCTTCACCTTCCGCTGTATTTGCTTCTGTGCCGCCTATTGCTGGGGTTTGGGTCTGCGCGCCCTCTAAAATCGCCATGTTTGCCGCTGGGTCAAAATCCACTTCCAAATCCATTAAATCAGCCATTGCGCGCAGTGGCAAAAAGGTTCTTCCGTCCATAACAAAAGGCTGGGAATCCTCTGGAAAATCAATTACATTTCCATTAAGCATCACTCTAACACCATAGGTAATTTGCTGTGTAATAGTTTCGGCATTAGCAACCATCAAAATTCCAGAAAACAACGCAAAGCACACGGCAAAACCCGCTACAAAGCCTTTGGCTTGCAGTCTTTTGATAAAGTTCTTCATAAAAAATCCTCCTTTTGCCCCTATTGGAGCGCACTGCTCCATTATAAGCGCATTAGAAGGATTTGTCAAGTTTATTGCCGATTATAGTTGTCTACGCTTACGGAAAGTTAGTGCAGCAGAAACCGCGGCAAAGATACCCGTTAACGCCAGCAGCCATAAATTTGGCACACTATCCTGAGTTTGTGGGTTCTGCGTCGGCGCGACAGCTTGGGGCGCAGGGGGAGATTGTATAGGTTGTGACGGCTCTTGTTCTGTATAGTCATCAAGGTCACGGTCAAGCTCAAGCTCCTCATCGCCCTCTGGCTCTCTAATCTCCATGGCTTTATCAGGTTCAGGTTCAAGCTCATACTCTTCCTCTGGCTCATCCTCCCCCATTAGGTCACTGGCAACTGGGCTTAGGCTAGGGCTTGGGGATGAGCCGAAAATCACAGGGGCAGGCGGGGCAACTCGGGGCAAAGGCGGCTCTGTAGGCACAACCACCGCCTGCTGGGGCGGGCTAGGTTGAGGTGGTGTGGGTGTGTAGCTCTCATAAGCCCAGCTCTCATCTTCCTCGCTATTATAGCCATCATCTGCGTTATCAGGCTCTGGCTCGGGTTGCCATGTGGGCGGAATTTGCACCACAGGATTATCGGGAATAATGGGTAATTCTGGCTCTTCAGGTTGTTGTGGTTCGTATGGTGGTTCAGGTTCTGGTTCGTATGGTGGTTCGGGTTCATGTGGTTCATATGGTTCTTCGGGTTCGTAAGGCGGCTCTGGTTCTGGTTTGTAGGGTGGTTCGGGTTTGGGTTCTTTGGGGTCTTTGGGGTCGTGAGGTGGCTTTGGTTCATAAGGCAAATCCACCTCTGGCTCTTGCCCCTTAACCTCCACAGAAACCGAAACAGTACCAAGTACAGTGCCATTAAAGGGATGCATATTAGCCCCTTGGGTTGTCCAAAGGGTCAAAACACCATTGTGCCAACCAGGTTGCAACCCTTCCGCTCTAATAATCGCAGTGTAGCTTTGTCCAGGGCTAAGGCTATGCCCCATTTGATAATAGTCACGGTTATGCCCTGTAAAGTTAGCACGAACACCGTTTACAAGCCAGTTGGCTTCATCCCCCACAATGGCAAGCCTCCAATTTCCCCCAGCGTTAAGGCTTGCATTTTGAATTGTAACAACAACACTGCCATCAGGCTGGGGGCTTGCAAAAAAGCTGATGCCGCCAGATGTATCAGCAACAACCCCCACGGCACTAAGTATTAGCAATATACACAGCGCGCCCGCCAGAAAATTCCTAATTTTCAATAAAATCATCTCCTAATAAAGTTGTTTAACATAGTATTAGGGAGGGCGTAATAAATATACAGAAATAAAAAAGAGGGCAATTAAAGCCCGCCTTTTATGTGGTTTGAAATCCACCCTGATTCTCGCCATTTATTACATAATAGCACATTTTTTCCTCGGGTTTGTAATAAATTTCCATAGATTTTAGGTTTTTGCTAGGGTTTCCTTCTGCCTTCCAAATATCCTTTACTGTGTCGGACAGGTCTTTGCATCCCACCCGCTTCCCCATAAGCTCCACAAAATAGTTAATTTTCATCAAGCTCCCCCTTGCTTACAATCTCAATTCTGGAAACAGACACTTCAAAAGCGGTTTTTTCCACAACACTGCCATCATCATGCTTTTTTTGATATATACGGCTTTGCATACGCCCCCAAATCTCGATATTATCCCCAACATTTAATTTGCTGGCGTATCTGGCGTTTCGCCCCCATGTAATGCAGGGTATGTAGTCGCTTTTGTTGTAAGAGCGGTTAACAGCAAGCAAAATGTCTGTAATTTCCCGCCCGAAAGGGGTTGTGCGGTACACAGGTGGCTTGCAAATAAAGCCGTTAAGCAAAACTTCGTTGGGGTTAACACTTGGCATTTGCTCCCCAAACTCATAATCCTTAGCAAACACCGTAAGCACAAGGCGGTTGCGCTGCTCTTCCGCTATGTAATTGTTATAACTGCGAATTTGACCAGTTACGCACAAATGCTCCCCAATGTCAAAACGGCTTCCTTCCATTATCCTTTCGGAAATTGTTATGGGCAGTGTGTCGCTGGTATCGCTTAGGCGCGGAACTGCCAATTCAAAGCTATAAAACCCCTCCCCAAAAACATCATGGCTAAAAACGGGGGATGACTCAATTGTGCCAAAAAGATTTATGCGGTTTGAAACACCGCTGTTTTCCGTATCCATCGTATATGTATCTCCTCTCTGGTGACTTAATAAGCCTTGTGTTAATTCTATGAGTTTCCTGGTAAAATATTACAACTTGCTGATGATTGCAGGTGTCCGCGGGGGCGCATATTATACGCCCGCAAACTGTAGATAACCCCCTTTAATCGTCATTGCGGGCTTGACCCGCAATCCCATGCGCAATAACTAGCCCCTATTTTGTGGGCTTGGAATAACCGGTGTGCTCCCTCGTCAAGCACGGGATGACGGGATTGGGTGTCGAGGGTAATTATATGTAGTTATATAAAACAAATTATGTAAAATATTCCAAAAAATTATTGACAAAAAGCGATTATCATGTTAAAATATGAACAAATATTAATTTAGGAGGACTATCCATGAAGAAATACCTGTCCATTTGGCTTTTGCCTTGTGTTTTAGCTTTTGCTGTGGTTTTTGGCGGTGTAGCCTTCCATGCTAATGCCTCTGCGTCAGAGCAGGAGCAAATGCCAAGCTTTTATCACCTTGACCCAGATGCCCTTTGGGGTTCTACCTCGAGAATTATGGAAACCCAAGACTTTGAAGAGCTTTTTCAACTATGGTTATATTTAACCGAAACAAGTGATTGTCAGTGTGCAGGCCCAATGACACCAGAGCGTTGCCAGGCTATAAGAACGCTGTTATCCCAAGAACACGCGCCCAGAAGTGCCTACCTTAGCGACATGGACTACTTGGTAGCAACCTTAGGTCTTGACCCTTCCTCGGATGAGGTTGTGGCAACCAGATGGCTTATAGAGAACTTTTTCCACGTTAACGACTTGATATTTTCACAGTTTGTTTTAGAGGGGATAATCGTTTATAATTTTGGTTTTGAATCTGTTTGGATAATGCCTTTTTATAATTTTGTTAACTGGGATTTAGGGGATTATATGAACACATTAGAAGCCTTTGAAGAAATGCTACAATGCGAATTCCGCCCTCAATATGACTTTATTTTACCAGAAACTGGCTTTGTTGTAGTATTAGACATATAATAATTATGTGGCGGATGCAATTGCGCATCTGCCTTTTTTATGTTATGATAGTTCATAGAGGTGATGAAAGTCATGAAAATTGCCGATATAAAATTAATGCTAGACCGTGCAGGGGCGGAAGATTTGCCCTTGCTTTTGCAGCGTTTTGCGGCAGACCATCGGGCAGGCGTGCGAAAGATGATTGAAAGTTACAAAAACAGGCATAATAGAGATATGTTGGAAGCTGAACGGCTTGATAAAATGCTGTTTTTTGAGAGAAAGTACAGCGACAGATATGCCGCCATTTGCGGGGTGGATGAGGCAGGGGCAGGGCCTCTGGCTGGGCCTGTGGTTGCCGCCGCCGTCATTATGCCTGCGGGCTTGACCATAGAAGGCATAAACGACAGCAAGAAGATAAGCGACAAAAAGCGCGAGGAGCTTGCTGGGCAGATTTTTGAGGCAGCAATCGCCTATCAACTGGCATTTGTTGACAATGATGAAATTGACGAGATAAATATTTTACAGGCGCGGTTAAAGGCTATGAAAATGGCGGTTGAAGGGCTTGATACTACTCCAGACTTTGCACTGGTAGATGGCAACGCCCGCCCCAAGCTGGAAATCCCCCTTGTGACCATCGAAAAGGGGGATAGCAAATCCCACACCATTGCCTGCGCCTCCATTCTTGCCAAGGTGGCAAGGGATAAGCTTATGGAAGAATATGACGCAGAGTGGGGCGAGTATGGCTTTGCCAGGCACAAAGGTTATGGCACAAAGGAACATTTGGAAGCACTTAAAATTCATGGGCTATGTCCAATACACCGAAAAACATTTATTAAATCGTAAGGGGAGATGATAATGAACGGCGGAATTTATACGGCTTTACCTCCCACAAAAGAAGCGGAGATGGCACAAAAGCCAATATCAAAACACCCAGAAACATACATAGAGAAGCCAGCAAGCCCAAGCCAGCCCCAGCCCATTTCTTTGGCAGATGTTGTTGACCAACTGTTGCTGACAACAAGGGCAGAGGGTGTTGCCAAGAACGCTAAGGCGGCTCAGGCGGCAAAAATGATGGCATTAACCCCAATACCTACAGAAGGTGGTGTACCCATGTTGATAATTGATTCTATAGGCTCTATGACCCCTGGAATGGGGATAGACCCTACCCTGCCTGTTGGGCAAGAAGGGGGCAAGCCCGACGTGATGATGGAGCAGGCAAAACATGCCCCTCAAATTAAAAGCTTAATAGAGCTTGTGCCAGGTCAAAGTTTTTCCGCGGAGATTTTGGATATTAAGCCTGGCTCTGTTACCCTGCAAATGGGGGATGGTATGCCCCTTACCGCTAGAAGCATGATTGTGCCAGATGCCCGCATTGGTGACATAGCAAGCTTCATCGTCAAAGAAACCAAACCAGGTCAAATTTCTTTGGAATTTATGCGTGGGGGCTTTGGCAACAGTCAAGTTCCATCAAGCATCATCACCGAAGCTTTAACGGCTTCAAATATGCAACACACCGCCTCCAACGCCTCCCTTGTGGTGCAAATGGTGGAAAACAATATGGGGGTTGACCCAAGCACCCTGCAAAGGGCAGCATTTTTTAACTACTCATTGCCAGACGCACCTTTCAAGCACATTCAATTTTTGCTTGATAATAACTTTGCCCCCACCGACCGCACTGTGGAAATGTTCCAAGGCATGTTAAAGGGTGAAATGACCTTGACGGGAGAATTGGCTGAAGTTAAAGCCCTGATTGACAGCCCAGAATTTGCAAAGGCAAGCCAATCCCCCGCTTGGGAGGGTCTTGTAAGTCAGCTTAAAAACCTACAAGTGCCTACGGCAACTGCGGGAGAGGGTCAACCCATACAATTGCCCCAGCCTGGTGAATATCTGGAGCAATTACGAAGTGTAGCCCAAGAAATATCTAAACTTGCACAGCAAGAAGGGCAGACAGAGCTTGCAGGCAGAGCCGCCAATGTGGCAGATATTGTAGATTTTTCAAGAAACATAACTGACACTAAAGCCTACTATCAATTCCCCTTCATAGCTGTTGGTGAGGAAAAGACGGCAGAGCTTCATGTGTTCAAAAAGAAGGGCAGCAAGGATAGGACAGACAAAGGCAAACATGCGTCAGCCCTTATCGCCCTAGACACAGGCTTTTTGGGGCGTGTTGAAGTTTTTGTGCAGAAAAATGACCGCAATGTCAATGTCCAATTCCGCTCCGACACTGGAGAAACCCTAAAAACCGTGAATGTAAAGGGTCACGAGCTGTCCGACCTGCTAAAAGAAACAGGCTACATTATGACAAGCCTTAAAACAAAAAAAATAAATGAAGCATTTGACATTACCAAAACTGGGGAAGATGCCGAACCTACCAAGTTTTTCGGCAAGGGCAACCAAACCCCAGAAGCGGCAAGCCCCAAACGCTATTCATTTGACGTTAGAGTATAGCAAACGCACCTTGAAACCCATGGTGCAGAGGGAAGCCCGTCGCCAGAGGGCGTAAGGGCGTTTTGACCGATAGCGGCATGGGATTGAAAGGACGTTTGCTATATAGGAGGTATAGACGTGGGATTTAGTAACAGAGGGCTTAGAGGCGGCACATTTGAAGAAATAATTAACATGACAAACGAGCGGTACAAAGCTCAGGGGCTTGCAGTTGTGGAAAAAATCCCAACATCCATCACCCCCGTCGCCATCGACAAAGAAAGCCGCACAATAACCCTGGCATATTTCGAGAAAAAAAGCACAGTGGACTACATCGGGGCCGTCCAAGGCATCCCCGTCTGTTTTGATGCCAAAGAAACCCGCCAAAAATCCTTCCCAATCAACAACATCCACCACCACCAAATGGAATTTATGGAAGCCTTTGAAAAACAAAAAGGCATAGCCTTTATGCTCATCAACTTCACCACCCTTGATAAATGCTTTTTCCTGCCCTTTGCCGACTTAATGCCCCTTTGGGAGCAAGCCCAAAAAGGAGGCAAAAAATCCATTTCCCACGAGGTCTTTAACCCCATCTACACCGTTGAATTAAAAGGCGGTCAGCTGAAATACCTAGATGCCATAAGCACCTACATAAATAGCGGCAACTACACAGAGTAAAACCCCTGCAAACTCATAAAATTAAGATAGCATTATCGCTAGCACTATTAACAACGCTAGGGATAATGTTTAATGTTCTGGTAACTACATATAACTTTACCCAACACCCCGTAGGGGCGCATATTATGCGCCCGTTGTCCGACAAAGATTATGATTATGTAGGGTACGTTTATCCAGCAGCGGGCGCATAATATGCGCCCCTACAATGGATGGTGATGATGCTGACAATTTACTCTCGCTAGGAAACTATCTGCAATAATTCCGCCACCCTTGACCGCGAGCAGAAATTCAACGTAAAACAATACAAAAAGACAGAGAGCGCGAACACTCTCTGTCAATATTTAAAGGAATGTCAAATCACCCTTATCACACACTCCTGTCCACAGAGGTTTTGGTTACAACAAAATGCAAACCAATCCCCCGCTGCCTTCATTAATAATCTTCTGCAAGGCCTCCTGCATCTTAACCTGTGCATCATCGGGCATACGATACAGCTTGCTTTGCAGCCCATCTCTCACCATAGAATGCATGGACTTCCCAAACATATTAAGCTCCCAAATTTCCTCTGGCTTTTCCGCCATCTGGTTGTTAAAATAATCAACCAAATCCTGGCTCTCTCGCTCACTACCTACGATAGGGCTTATTTCGGTTTCGATATTTGCTTTAATGATATGTAAGCTTGGTGCGCTTGCTTTAATTTTCACACCAAACCGGCTGCCATGGCGGACGATTTCTGGGTCGTCCAGGGTCATTTCGTCCATGGAAGGGGTCACGATGCCGTAGCCTTTGAAGTTGACTTCCTCTAGGGCGTGGGCTATTTTGTCGTACTCTCGCTTGGCGGCAGACAGGACTTTGATGGTAGAGATTAGTTTATGCTCACCGTCGATGTCCATGCCTGTAGACTCGCTTAGGACTTGGTAAAACAGAGCGGGGTCCACGTTAATTTCAAGGTCGCATGCCCCCTCCCCTAGGGAAATGCACTCCAAAAACGCCTTGCGTATAAATTCGTTTTCTTCGGCAGAGGCGGCTGCGTGGTTTTTAATGTCGCGGATTTTGAAAATACCTTCTGCCATGTCCTTCATAGTGGTGATTATAGATTGTTTAACCCAATGGTCAATTGCCAGCGGCTCTATCCATTTCGGCAGGTTAATGCGCAATTCCTTTACAGGAAATTCGTATAAAACCCGCTCCATAATTTGGGTTATGTCCTCAGCTTTAAGCTGGGCGCAATTTAAAGGCAGAACTGGTATGCCGTATTTTTCAGTAAGCTCTGCGCACAGCACCTCGGTTTCCCCCGCATAAGGGCGAATTGAGTTTAAAATCATAATAAAAGGCTTGCTAATTTCCTGAAGCTCCGCCACAACGCGGGCTTCTGCCTCTTCATAATCCTCACGGGCAATGTCGGTTATAGAGCCGTCAGTGGTGATTACAATGCCTATGGTGCTATGGTCGTTAATAACTTTTTTCGTGCCCATTTCAGCCGCTTGGGCAAAGGGCATTTTTTGCTCGCTCCAAGGGGTGTTTACCATGCGGGGAGTGTCGTCCTCCATATGCCCCTGCGCCCCAGGCACAAGATAACCAACACAGTCAATCAGCCGCACGCGAAAGCTGGTAACATCATCCAGGCTAATCTCAACCCCTTCATTAGGTATAAACTTAGGCTCTGTGGTCATTATCGCCTTGCCCGCGGCAGACTGGGGCAGCTCATCCCTTGTCCGCTCCCTGCTATGAGGGTTTTCAATATTAGGCAAAACCAACAAATCCATAAACCGCTTAATGAAAGTGGATTTCCCCGTGCGCACAGGTCCCACCACTCCCATGTAAATATCCCCGCCAGTGCGGTCAGCAATATCCCGATAAATATCAAAATTTTCCATATATCCATCTCCTTTAAGTTATTGGACAATTATCTATCACCCAATTTATGAGATGAAATGCGGAAATATGCGTTTTAGCAATTATTTTCATTCGTTTTCTTTTATAAGCCCCTCCACCACCAGATGAACCATTGTGCAACAACTGGTGGTAGGGACTGTCTCCAAAATCCGTTTTTATGATTTCTATTTGTGTGTTGTGTATTTTTTTGTTTGCAGCTTGTGTAGCAACCGACCCCGCCGAACTATCACCAGAGCCAATATCCCTCGAAGCGGAAAACTCCGCTGGAGATAATTCGACTGAAAATGAATTTCCAAACGAAGAAAATTATGTGGAAAATGCCACACCAGAACAAACTGAAACAACAGCAGACGATATAAAGGCACAAATGGCAGGGAATTGGGAGTGGTACGAATCTAAATCCCGAACATGCCGCACATGTCAATTTATTTGCGGATGGCAGTTGGGAGAAGCCTCCCAATTTTAGCGGCACTTTTTGGATTGCAAGCGAGGATGAAGATATATATTTCTTGCGCCTTACCATTGAACACTCCGCAGTTATTGGTGTAGATTTAGGCTTTGAATACGAAGATTATATATATGATGCGCGCAATGACCGTGTGGGTATGATTGTTCACAGTGGTGAAGGAAGCCAAACGTTGTGGTTCACAAGAGTAAAATCATAATCCGATACCGAAAACTGGTTCTTAGAAATTTTAATAAAATACCTTGTGACAATATGCCACAAGGTCAGGCTGTAGACAAACCATCTAAACTCGTCATCCCGTGCTTGACACGGGACCCCATCAGCACTAACAGGGCTTTGCCCCTACAGTATGGGGCTAGGAATGACATATGAGATTGCGGGTCAAGCCCGCAATGACAGTTAAAAGTGGGGCGGTTATTACCTGCGTAGGGGCGCATAATATGCGCCCGTTGTCCGATAAACGTGATGTTTATGGAGAGTACGTTTGCCCAACAGCGGGCGCATAATATGCGCCCCTACGATGGGTGGTGATGTCAAGTACCTGATGCGTCATACCGCGCGCCCTACCCGCAATGACGTTATAGGACACTTTGTCTACAATCTGACCTTGTGACAATATGCCACAAGGTATTTTATTGGTTATCAATATGGAAGTTCTCGTGTTTTTGGGGGTTTTAGTCGTTTGGTTGATTTCTAAGCGGTTTTACAAAGCATCCAAAGGTTGCGAGTGTGCGTTGGTTGCTGTGCTTATGACCTCGCCTGATTCGCTGATAAGGGCGAACCGAAACCTTCCAGCTGGCAGTGGAGAGCCAATTGCGCTTTTGTTTGCTGAAAGGGTTATTTCTATGGGTTTGGGCTGGACTTTATGCTCGTTTGTGAAGGTTACTTTGTCTGTGCCGTCTGGGTAAGTTACTGTTGTAGTGCCGTCGTTTGCTATAAACACAGTGACAATTTGCCCCGCTTCGCTTAGGGGGTCGTAAGTCCAACTGGTGTCTGATGGGTCTGTGGTTTCGGTTATCTTGTAGTAATATAGGGTGTTTGTGGTTATGTTTGTTAGGAGGAAGCCGAAATCGCCCTGACCTAAGGTTGTGGTTGTGTCGGTGTGGGGTTCTGGCAGGTCTGCCCCGCTTGCATCAATTTGGGTTAGGTTAAAAGTGAATATCTTATCTGGTGCATCTTCGCCTATTATCATTTTGCTGCCATGTATAATGGCATGCAGGTCAGCTGTTTTTGTGTTGGGAACGGAGATTGCGTCAGAAATTTGCTGTACGTCGGCAATTGCCGAATAGGAAAGAAGCCTGATAGGCTCTGCGGGCATTTCATACCCTAATGCAGACTGATACTCCTTGAGGGCGTAGATTGCCTCGTGGGAGGGGGTTAGCCATTGGTTGTTAAACACAAGCTGACCATTTGAAGCGGTTACTCCACTTGCAAGATAATAAAAATTCATTTCGCCAACTGTAATAACTCTGTCAATACCAGCAGGCACTTTCACAGTGTCCCATCCCGAATAGGCAATGCCGATATAAAGGGCAAAAATCGCTCCACTAAGTTGTATATCGGGCTCATCTGCGTCATGTTTTATAACTGTGAGGACAGACCTTGTTCCATGCCCGCTTCCCTTTGTGTCTACAATAAAAAATGCTTCCTCGGCAGAGTCAAAATACTCCCCAGCAACTGTCACCTGATTGCTAATGACAACTGTATCGCCAGCACTGCCTTTAATAAGGGCTGTATAAGTGATTTTTAGCATTGTGGCATCAGGCACAACAAAGCTAATTTGGTTTGCGCCAGATGTGCTGTAAGTCCATAAATCCCCTGATGGCGAAACCGTCAAAGGATGAGCCACCCATGCGTCGCCTTCCCATGCATAAATCGAAATAGTGCTTAAATACATTGCCAAAGTGTCGCTTGAAATGTCGGTTATGGTGTATTGCCCTGCACCGTCTGCCAGGGTCTTGCCCTCGGGGTTTATGATGATGCTAACCGAAGCCAGGTTGCTGTTGGTGTCCATTGTTTTTTCAACAACTTCTCCGCCAATTGTCACCTCTGAAACATTGGTAAAACCACCAATAGATGCCAGATTGGCAACATCATGCCCGCCTAGAGGGGCATCATCTCTTAATTTCAAGGTATATTCAATATAATAGCTGTCGGAAATGGGATTGTCAGACAGAAGGGTGGGGTTTTCCCAGTAAGTGGCACCCCCAGCATCCCAACCAACGAGCCACATATTCAAAAAGTCAAAGCTTATGGAATTTCCTGCCAAGCTCTCACTTAACAAATCCGTGAAAACACCGTCCACCATTTCATAAAGCCCATATTGCACCACCCCTCCGCCTTGCCAGACCCGCATGGAAAACGGCACATATTCAAACAAGGGGTCAAATGTGTCCGAAAATATGTCTGCATAGCTAAAATCAAAATTGTCATTGTTGCTAATAATAACCTGATATTTAACCGTGTTGCCGCTTACCACGGCACTTTTGCTGATTGGCCATCCCACAAAAGCCGCGGTGTTAACATTCATCAAATAGCTGTTTACATATTTGTAATTGCTTAGGTTGGTATATTTTTGGAGGGCTTCTTTAAGGGTCATTGAGCGGTTGTCGTCATAACACATGGTATCTAGGGGGATTTTGTAAGTCATGGTAAGCCATGTGTCCTCATCAAAAGCCCACAGGCTTTTTGAATCCAGTTCTCCCCAGCCAAGCCCTTCGGTGCTGCCCATAAAAAGCAAATACCAGTTATTAGTTATTTGGGTAAAACCATTGTTGTTGTCATAATCCAACAGGGTAAAATCCACATTGCGGGTCAAAACCCGCTCTATTAAGTCTGTGCCATGTACCCTAATCTCAAAATCCTGCGGCACATCCCTTGGATAGAGCCTATCTAGCCCGTAAAACGCCACAAAAGTATCATCCCAAATGGTTAAGGGATGTCCATAGGCTTCTTTTGGCACATAAAGCTCAATTGTCCATTCTACATAATCAATTTCATTTCCGTCCGAACTGCCAAAAACCCCTGACTTTTCCACTGTAAGCATCCTGCCAGGCTTTGTAACAGCCGTTCCCACTGTGTAGCTGGGGTTGCCGTCGATGTTTATGGTTATGTTGTTGTAATATGTTACTGTGTTTGTGTTGTCAAAATCGCTGGTATCAGCAACCGTTGTCCAGAAATCCTGCCCTAAAGTAACTCTTGTGATTATCCCTAAATTGTTAGGAACAACAAAGGTGAAGCCGCCAGCCCCAGCAGGTACTGTAAGGTACAAGCTGCCCAAGATTGCGCCGTCCGCGCCTATAAAGTTTATATACACGCCATTTTCGCCGTTTGGAAGCAGATTGTTACTGCCGAATACAAGCCCTGTAAGGGTGTCGGTGATGGTCAAGCCGTTTAGAATGGTCACGCCGTCACCCACTGACCAATTGCTCCATTTAACTGTATAGTCATATGCCGTATCTTGGGCACCCGTTTTGTTTAAGAGTTGGCGCATTATATGGGCAGTGTTATCAGCAGTGACTGTTGCCGTGGGCGTGCCATATGCATCTACCCCCTGAGCCTGGGCGCGGTTATATAGCCAAAAATCAAAGTTGTATTGGTCAGTGCCAACCGTGTTAATCAAATCAGCAATGTCCAAAGTAAAATTCACCACAATCTGCTCATTAGGGTTTAGGGTTACGTCATCAAATGCAAGGCTGAAGCCATCGCCAAAAAGCCGCCCTGCAAGGGAAGCAAATTCAGGCGGCGTATAGGGGTTGCCGCCATTAACCGAAACAGTTATGCTGTTAAACCTGGCATTTCTTATTAAGCCATTTGCGCTTGGCTGTTCAAAATCGTTAAGGATGATGTCATGCACAGCACCACCTGATGCAGTTAAAGTGATAGTGAATGTCATCGTTTTGTCGGTTACGGCTGACAAAACAGTGCTTGTCTTGGCAATCTCCAGAGTGCCAGAAGGCGGATTTTGCACCGTCACAGTCACAATAACACCACCGCCAAAGTCAATTTCCTGATTTTCGCCTACTTGCCCAAACTGGGCAGCAATGTTTAGCAAAAATTCTGCATCACTGTAAAAATCTATAAAATTAACAAGTATATAGTCCTGCAAGTCCTCATCAAAAACAAGGGCTGGGTTGCCATTTATATCAACATCATCAAAATGCACTTTAAT
>WQSI01000020.1 GCA_009787945.1 Defluviitaleaceae bacterium | reverse complement strand
TTAATGACACCAATGATATAAATGTCCAAAAAATGGGCTATCTCGGTGTGGTGACAGGTGTTGGTGAAGGTAATTTTAATCCAAATGGTCAGCTAACCCGCGAACAAGCTGCTGTTATGTTGGTTCGTCTTGCTGATGCCATTGGCATGCCGTTGCCCCCTGCACAGCCAACTTTTGCTGACAATTCTGCAATTTCATCATGGGCGGTTGACGCTGTTGGGGCAATACAGTCCGCGGGCATAATGGGCGGTGTTGGTGACAACCAATTTGCCCCGCAAGGGGATTATACACGAGAGCAATCTATAATCACAGTATTGAGGTTGTTTGAAATTTTAAACTAAAACATTGAAAAGGGGCTGTTTCTGTGGAAAAATTAAAGGTTTTGTTTGTGGCAAGTGAGGCAGCCCCTTTTATAAAAAGCGGGGGTCTTGGAGATGTGGTGGGCAGTTTGCCAAAGGCGTTAAGGTCGTTGGGTGTGGATGTGCGGGTGGTTTTGCCCATGCACAAAAACCTGGACCAAGGCAAGCTTGTGGGTCTGCGCCATGTGGATTCGCTAGAGGTGTTGATGGGTACGGCTTCTCACGGTTTTGGTGTGTATGCTGCGGGGGTGGACGTTCCTGTTTATTTAATTGCCAATCAGGATTTCTTTAGCCGTGACGGTTTGTATGGTTATGATGATGATGCCAAGCGTTACGCGTTTTTCACTAAAGCGGCTCTCGCTTTGCTTCCTACTATCGACTTTCAACCCCACATCATCAATTTTAATGACTGGCAGACGGGGCTTGGGTCGCTGTATTTAAAAGACGATTTCCAAAAATTTACATTCTATAAAGACATTAAAACCGTGTTTACGGTTCATAATTTGCAACACCAAGGAAGGTTTGGCGACCATATTTTGCCAAGCATCGGTCTTAATCACGGCTATATGGCTGCTGATAAATTGGAATTTTATGGCAGTGTTAACTATATGAAGGCGGGGCTTACCCATGCCGACTTCATTACAACTGTAAGCCCCACTTATGCCAAAGAAATTCAAACATCTGAGTACGGATATGGGTTGGAAGGGGTGCTTTCCCAGCGCAAAGACCAGCTTCTAGGCATTTTAAACGGCATTGATTATGAAGAGTACAATCCTGCAACCAACGATGTTATTTCTGCTAATTTTAGTGTAGATAGTGTGGTTGGAAAAGCCGAGAACAAGGCAGCTTTGCAAGAAGCCCTTGGCTTGCCTGTACGAGGGGACGTTCCTTTGTTTGTTGTGGTTTCGCGTTTGGCGGAGCAGAAAGGTCTTGACCTAATTCCTGCTATTTTGGGGGACTTCATCAGTAACCAGGATATGCAGTTGGCGGTTCTTGGCAATGGAGAACATCGTTTTGAGCAGATGTTGGCACATGCAGCCCACATTCACCCCGACAAAATCCACGCAAATATCAAATTTGACGCGAATTTGGCTCATCAATATTATGCAGGGGCAGATTTTTTTCTCATGCCTTCGCTCTTTGAACCCTGCGGTCTTAGCCAGTTGATGGCAATGCGCTATGGTGCAATCCCTGTGGTGCGGGGTACTGGCGGCTTGGTTGACACAGTACCCAATTTTGACGCAGAAACAGGGGAGGGGAGAGGCATTGTTTTTGAAAATTATGACCACGGCGGCATAAGGTGGGCAATGAAAAAAGCCCTTGAAATTTATGCCGACCAAGAGCTTTTTGGGAAAGCCCGCCAAAATGCTATGAGTGCTGACTTTTCTTGGGAAAATTCTGCGAGAGAGTATCTTGAATTATATGAAAATTTAATATAAAAACCAAAAAGACGAGCAACAATAACTCGTCTTTTTTCAATTACGCATAATTTCGATATATAAAAAGTTTTCGTCGTCTACGCTTACGAAGCGCAACGCAATCGTTCCTCTTACGACAGAAGTTTGAACACCAGGAATTGGTGTAAATAGCCTAGAATTACCATTATGAAAGAAGATTGTTTTCTTATCCCTATCGACAACAACATAGTTTCTTCCAGCCTTGAGGTAAAAATATTCAATTTCATTAAACGAACCAAAAACCCTTCTTCTTAAATTAGTGTTGGGTCTAGGCTCTAACATGTGCAGAGGTGCTAAGAAAGGCAAATTTGAAGGCGCTAATTCCCCATGAAAAACTCCCATCCACGTGTTTGATAGAGCATTTGATAAAGTGAATATTCCAGAATAATCTGCGTCAAAGATAATGAAGTGGTAGGTTATATGATTTTGTTCGACAGAAATTAATATGGTTTCAGTTTCGCCGTTTGTGTGTAGCGTTGCTAGGTAGCCAGCATCATTAATTGCTTCTTTCATTTCCTTTAGTGAATTGTCGGTCGTAAAATAAAGCGTATCGCCTATATTATAGCTAATGATATGATTAAAAGGTAGAACAAAATAATACTCGCCATAATAATCTATCACTCCTCCAGTTCTTACGCCACCTTTGAAGAGTACACATCCTGACATTACCAAAAGAATGATGAAAAATAGCAATAGTGCCACAAATCTCTTCAATTTAGATGTCTAACCCCCTTTGTCGAGTTCGCTAAAAACTATGTCGGCAAAGTTTTTAACAAACTACTCAAAAAGTAGCGGACAAGAAATATGCACGAACCCCCAGCCCTAATTTTGAGAGGGCTGGGGTTATATTTTATAACAACAAAAGATACTTAACAAGTTCAAATTGCGCCTTTTTGTAGTCAGAAAATCCTGATTGAATTCGCAGGCTTTGTAGTAATAAGCTTGTTTCTTCGCAGGTTAAATCTTTCACTTTTTCAAGCGCGTTTTCGTCAAGCAGGGCGGAGGCTTCCTCTGCCATCATTGTTATGATTCCAAGGTCGGTTACAACATATTCTTCTTCAAGAAAATCCATGCCTATTACCTCATCAGGCGTGCTGGGCTGAACAAATGTTGCAAGCTCCTCATCGGCAACTTCGGGGGTTTGTTGCGAATTTGTTTCGGAAAGCATGTCTTTTTTTGTTGCTTTGTAGCCAAGGTCTTTTAAAAAGTTGGTTAAAGCCCCAGACAAATCTCCGCGAAGGGCACTTTCATCGTTTTGACCTGTTAGGTAACGAGGGCAAATTTTTGCCACTTGAGCAACAGAAACCGCTAATTTTGCAGAAATTGAGCCTGTTTTGTAAGCTCTCTCCACAGAGGTTTTTTTAAGGCCTACAAATTCTAAAACCTCATCCCTCTGGGATTTTTCCAAAACGCTCCATATCTCCCTAAGTCGGGTTGCGGTCTTGCTTGCATCGGTGCTTACATCAGTTTGTTTCAAGCTTTGAATAAATTCTGGCTTTAACATGTTATCTTCTCCTTTTGTTTATATTAATCCATAGTTTTTTGCTGCTTTTGTAATTAATCCCACATGCTCATCTTCTAAAGTGGTAAGAGGGGGGCGGCATATGCCGACATTAAAGCCCATAAGGTTCAAAATATATTTTACAGGGATTGGGTTTAGCTCGGCGAAAAGTGCGTCGATGAGGGGCAGGGCTTTAAATTGCAGCTCTTGCGCCATGGCAAGGTCGCCGTTGCGGAATGACACACAAAGGTCATGCAAATCCTTGGGCGCAACGTTTCCCATAACGGAAATGCAACCTACAGCACCAAGGGACAAAGACGCTAAAACTTCGTTGCAGTTGCCAGCATAAATATCAAAATCAGCTCCGCAAAGTGCTGCCATTTTAGCGGTTTGCACCAAATTGCCAGCGGACTCTTTTATGCCCACTATATTGTCAACTTTTGACAATTTTAACAAGGTTTCTGGCTCGATATTAAGACCTGTGCGAACAGGTACATTGTACACAATAATGGGCAAATCGACCTCTTTTGCCACGGCTGTGTAATGTTCCACAAGCCCCTTTTGTGTGGTTTTGTTGTAATATGGTGTTACTGCCAAAATGCCGTCTGCCCCTGCATTTTGAGCATCCTGGCACAGGCGTATTGTGGACGCAGTAGAGTTGCTTCCGCCGCCGCCGATAACGGGTACGCGCCCCGCCACGGTTTCGACAGTAAACTTTATCACATCTGCCCGCTCTTCATAGCTCAAAGTGGCAGATTCCCCTGTTGTGCCGCAGGCAATTATGGCATCTACGTCATTAACAATTTGGAACTCTATTAACTTTTCAAATGTATTGTAACACACTTCGCCTTTTTCGTTAAAAGGCGTAACAATCGCAGTGCCCACTCCTTGAAATAATGCCATTTTAGCTCCCCCTTATATGAATAGCTCAGCAATTTGTACCGCGTTTGTGGCGGCACCTTTGCGCAAATTATCTGCCACAACCCACATATTTAAACCGTTTTCCACCGAAGCATCACGGCGAATACGCCCTACATATACATCGTCTTTACCGTCTGCACAAATAGGCATTGGGTACACATTGTTTTGCGCATCGTCTTTCACAACAATGCCCGCCGCCGCCTTTAAAATTTGGACAACCTCTGCTATATCAATTTTATTTTCAAATTCTGCATTTATGCTAACTGAATGACCATTAAAGACTGGCACACGAACACATGTTGCGGTAACACCGAGACTTGGCAAACCCAATATTTTTTGGGTTTCGCGCATCATTTTAAGCTCTTCCCCTGTGTAATCGTCATCCGAAAATACATCAATTTGCGGGATTACGTTGCACGCAATTGGTTGCGCAAAATATTTGTGGGGCGCACCTTTCAGCCCTTCTTCCAAATCCTGCCAACCATTTTGTCCAGCACCGCTAACCGCCTGATATGTCGAATAAATCACACGTTTAAGCCCGAAAGCCTTATGAAGAGGGGCAAGTGCCACCAAAGCCTGTATTGTAGAGCAATTTGGATTGGCTATTATGCCTTTGTGAAGCTTTGCGTCACCCGCATTAACCTCTGGCACAACCAATGGAACATCAGTGTTCATGCGGAATTTAGAGGAGTTGTCAATAACAACCACACCTTTTTCCACAAGAAGAGGGGCATATTTTGCCGAAATTTCACCACCAGCGGCAAAAAGTGCCATATCAAGCCCTGCATTTATTATATTATCATCAAGAGCTTGTATGGTGTGGTTTTCACCGTTAAATTTCAAAGTTTTGCCTGCAGAGCGTGGTGATGCGTAAAAAACAAAACCGTCTGCTTTAAAATTTCTTTCTTCCAAAATTTGGATAATTGTTGAGCCTACCATGCCAGTAGCACCAATTACTGCTAATTTCAAAAAGCCACCCCCGTTTTTTCGTTTTAAAATTCGATAATTCCATTATATGCCTAATACAAGTTTTTGTCAACAGTAATGCAAATAATTTTCTTGGTCGGCAATACTATATACTAACCTATTGACAAAACGGAATTGGAGGCGTATTATTATGAAGAGAGATGACCGCATGAAATACGAAATTGCCCAAGAGTTAGGGCTTTTGGAGAAAGTTGAAGAGGGCGGATGGAAGTCGCTGACGGCACGGGAAAGCGGGCGTATCGGCGGTATTATGGCTTCAAAACGCAAGAAAAAACCTAAGGGGGATTGATGTGGAAATTTATGGGGAATTTGCTAGGGTGTATGACCAGTTAATGGAAGCACCTTATTTGGAGTGGGCAGAATATATCGAGGAGTTATGGTTGAAATTTGAATTAAAGCCAAATTTAATTTTAGATTTGGCTTGCGGCACAGGGGTTTTGACTGATATTTTGGCGAGTCGGGGATATGATATGATAGGGGCTGACCTGTCTGCTGACATGCTGATGGTTGCTAGGGAAACAAACCCCGAAATCCTTTGGTTGCAGCAGGACATGCGTGAATTTGAGCTGTATGGCAGTGTTGATGCCGTAATATGCATTTGTGACAGCTTAAATTACATATTAGAGCCAGAAGAGCTTGCGCAAGTGTTCAAGCAAGTGCAATTTTATTTAAATCCTGGCGGTTTGTTTGTTTTTGACATTAATACCGAATATAAGTACAGCCAAATCCTTGCAGACAATGACTTTTCAGGGGTTGGTGACAGCGGAGCGTATATTTGGGAAAATTTTTATTGCGAAGAAGAGAGAATTAATGAGTACCAGGTGACACTTTTTGTTGGTGATGAGAATGGGCTTTATTCCCGTTATGAGGAGGTGCATGTTCAAAAAGCTCACAAAATAGGCGAAATAAAAAACGCGCTAAGGATTGCAGGGCTGGAAATTTTAGGGGAATTTGACGAACTGACTTTAAACCCGCCCCACCACCAAAGCGAGCGTGTGTTTTTTGTGGCGCGCAAAACTTGACTAAACACGAAAAAAGTCGTATAATAAAATCATCACATTTACATAGGAGATGAAAATGAAAAGAATATTATTTTTAGCGGCATTGGTATCTGCGTTTCTGGTGGTAACTGCCTGCTATTATTATGAAGACCAGACCCCAACCCATCCAAACCTGGTATACATACAGGATTTTGAATATTTAGCAGAAACCCTAAAGGAAAACTTTCCTTATTTCGGCATTGCCAGCCGCAGGTTTGGTGTGGATGCAGAGCAAATTATCCAAAACACCCGCCAAGCTTTGCTTGATACAGAAATAAGGGACGCAGAACATTTTCGTCAAATTTTGCAATCCAATTTTATATTGCCCATGAGGCATATTGGTCATTTGTCCATACAAGATACCGCAACATTACGCCTGATTTTAGGAAATGCCTACCGCGGCCCTCTAAATTATAATGGGCAAGAGCTTGATTTGCAAGGGCGGGAATTTACATATTATGCACAAAAATTTGTGGATACTGTACACTCAGAAACCGCCCGTCAATTTTATGGAGTAATTGAGGGCAGTGTTCAGTACGGAAATGTTATCCCCAATAATCTAACCACTGAAATCATCGACGCTGATAATGGCATCGCTTACGTTAGAGTAAACGCCTTCCACCACTATAATATCCCTCAAGATTTAGAGCTTATGATGGATTTTTACGACCAAATAAGTGACTTTAACCATCTTATCATCGACTTACGCGGCAACGGCGGCGGATTTACCCGCTATTTTGTACAACTTTTTATGGCTCCTATAATCCCCTATGATTTGGAAATGCCTGGAATTTACACACTGGTGATGGGTGGCGCGCAAAATATGCCTTGGCTGGAAACCTATTTGCTGGATGCCCACCTATTTGGTCGCTACCACGAAAAGAACTCTTTGGCAGACGAGCTACATCGCTTCCCTTATCTGATTGACGCTGAAAAGTTTGATTACATAGTCACAATATCCAACAACTTCCGCTCAACTGGTCAAAACCTTTTTAATGGAGAGGTCTGGATTTTAATCGACCAAAACTCTGCTTCTGCTGCGGAATATGCCTCCCTTTACTCTATGGCTACGGGCTTTGCTACTGTTGTTGGCGAACCAACCCGCGGCATCACAGGGGGCGGAATGGTGGCGTTTGTCACCCTGCCAAATACTGGCATAATTGTGCGTTATGATTTTGGTTATTTTATTGACAGCGAAGGTCGTTCCATTGACGAATTTGGTGTTATGCCTCATCATTTTAACCAACCAGGAATGGACGCTCTGCAAACAACACTTCATCTAATACTTGACAAGCAATAAAATATCATATATATTTATTAAAGATAGTAAATTCTAGGAGGAATTATTATGCGTTATACTGATTTTAAAGACAAGAAACTTTCCTTGCTTGGCATGGGTTGCATGCGCTTTCCACAGGAGGGCGAAGGTTGGGGGATGCCCATAATCCACGACAAAGCCCAGGAGGTTATCGACCAATGCATGGCAAAGGGCATTAATTATTATGACACCGCCTATATTTACCACCATGGCGAATCTGAAACCTTTTTAGGCGAGGCAATGAAGAAATATCCGCGGGACAGCTACTATATTGCGGACAAGTACAGCATGAATGCCGAGCCTGATTTTAAAAAGCAATTTGCCACCCAGCTAGAGCGCTTGCAGACGGATTATATTGATTTTTACCTGCTTCATGCTGTGGGTGATAACACAATTGACAAGTACATAACCAATGGCTGCATTGAATATTTTGAAGAATTGAGGGCAGAGGGTAAAATCAAGCATCTTGGCTTTTCTTTCCATGGCAGTTCAGATGCTTTGCGGAAAATGACCGCCCGCCACAATTGGGATTTTGCTATGATTCAGCTAAATTATTTTGACTGGTGGCATTGTGGACATGATGATTTTTACCATCATCTCCGCGAAAAAAACATCCCTATTATGATTATGGAGCCTGTCCATGGCGGCTTGCTTGCCAATCTTACAGAAGAGGGCAACAAGATGTTAAAAGACGCTCAACCAGACAAGTCTATCGCTTCTTGGGCAATGCGTTTTTTCCTTGATTTGCCAGGGATTGCCGTTGTTAACAGCGGAATGTCTAGCATGGAACAAGCCATAGACAACCTAGAAACCTTTAGCAATGACGAGCCGCTGTCTGCCGAGGAAAAGGAAATTCTTAAAAAGGCAAGCACCATGCTGTATGAGAGCATCGCGGCAAAATGTACAGCTTGTAAATACTGCGTACCACATTGCCCTATGGGAATTGACATTCCCTATCAGCTTACCACATACAATAACTACAAAACAGGCGGAGGAGAATGGAGGCTTAACCGCTTGACTGTTCTGCCTGAGGACAAGCAACCAGGTGCATGTATCCATTGCGGAGTTTGCAGAACCCACTGCCCGCAAGATTTGGACATTCCTGCTCTGATGACGGAAATGGACGGTATTTTAGATAAACTCAAAGGCTAATCCTAGAAACAACAAAAAAATCCGCCGATACGTGGCGGATTTTTATTATCTATAAGCCAACAAAATTATGCAGACTTTTTGTTTGGTGTCGGGCAGAAGAAGAATGGGATGATGCAGATAACTGCAAAACCAATAATTCTTGCTATGTTGCCAACTGGCTCCATACCTGCAAAGTCACCAGCGGCAATTCTTGCGCTGTAGCTAGCGCCGATGTCGGTGTATGTGCCGATACCAATGCGGGCATTGTCAACGATGCTGTAGTCTATGCGCAAAAGCATCCCATAAAGGAAAGCACCTGCAGAGAAGGACAGCACACAAATAAGGAAAATTAGCAAAGATTTTGCGCCATTAGGGTTTTTCTTAGCAGTGTTAACAGCTTCAAGACCCAAGAAACGTGCAGAACCCGTTGCCATGGCGTTGTTAATTTCAAGATGATACATTTTTCTGAAGAAGCCAAGCACAGCACCGCAGGCAAAGCCGATTACTGTGTAGGAAAGCCACGCAGGAGCTACATATTGCAGCAGTAACGGATATGCCAAAATCGGAACAATAAACACGGTCCAATTGTAGAAAAATTGACCAATTTTGTTCTTGAAAGCGGCTTGGGTTAACATGGCAAAGGCAGCACCGCCAGCAAAGCCAAGAAGCAAGCCAATATTTTCTATAAGTGCGCCCCAATATCCTCCAGCGGCATTTATGCCAATCCAAATTACATTACCAGATTGAGCGGAAACCATTGTACCCAAGTCGTAGGTGTTAAGGGCTAGGGCATTTAAAAAGCCCATTACAAAAATGGAAGCGGCGGTCATAAAAGCAACTTTAAAGGTATTCTTCTTATCAGCAGCATCAGCTGTTATCATATTTATCAATTCCTTCCGAATTTTTATAAAAAATGGAACCGAAAGGCAGAAATTACCTCTCGGCCCCATCAAAAGCCAGTATGTAGCTTTTTATTTGTTACAGTTGGTTAATTTTTTAGTACAAATCCTACAGCCAGGTAATTTTACCAGAAGCTACACAGTAAACAGCACCGTGAACATTCTCAGGCTTGATACCAGGAGATTTTTTAAGAGCTTCAACTTGGGCTTTAACATTGGCAGGAACGCCATCTTTTTCCCAATCAGCAGCACCTTTAACAATTGGCTCAAGGTCAATCAATACGCCATCAAGCTCTGGTAGGGTGGTGCGAGTTCCAGCGTGGGCATTTTTGATAGCACCACATTGAGTGTGACCAACAACCACGATGATTTGAGAGCCAAGAACATTTTCAGCAAATTGGAAGGAAGCAATCGCCTCTCTATCAGCGAAGTTACCAGCATTTCTTACAACGAAGATGTTGCCGATACCTTGGTCAAAATAGATTTCTGGAGAGCAACGGCTGTCAGCGCAAGTAAGGATGGAAGCAAAAGGTGACTGCTGCTCACCAGTTTTCTTTAACGCATCTGGGTGGTCGGTTGGAACGAGTCCGTTTGCCACAAAACGAGCGTTACCGTCTTTCAAAAGTTGAAGTGCTACAGCTGGGTCAGTTACCTTTACTGCTGGATCTTGATACTTTGCCATGGGTATTACCTCCTTGAAATAATTTTTTAGTTTACCACTAATACCAAGTATAGTCTAATTCCGCATGCTTGTCAAGCTTTTTTTAACAAAAAGGAAATATTTTTGAAATAATGAAAAAAATGCAAAAAAATGCTTGCGTTTCTAAATTTATTATGATATAATAGTCAGGTTGTTAAGGGGTGTTCCGCTGGCATTTGTAATGTGTATGAGCATCTATCATGTATAAATTTAGGAGGAAATATGAATCAGAACATTTTAAAAGAGCTTGGCAAAGCCCAGCTAAAAAGCGACATTCCTGCGTTTTCTATTGGTGATACCATACGTGTCCACAATAAAATTGTAGAGGGCACCCGCGAACGTATCCAGATTTTTGAAGGTTATGTAATTAAACGCCAAAATGGCGGAGTGAGAGAAACTTTCACCGTGCGCCGTCTTTCTGGCAACATCGGCGTGGAAAAAACCTGGCCGCTACACTCTCCTAGAGTGGAGAAGATTGAGGTTGTGCGCAAAGGTATTGTTCGTCGTGCAAAACTTTTCTATCTGCGTGACAGAGTTGGTAAGAAGGCTAAAATTAAGGAAGCTATTATGAAGAGAAAATAATTGCGCGGGGGTCGTTATGCTAAAAAAATGGATTAGTGACCCCACATTGCGCAGTGTTGCAGAATGGGCTATTGCTATTGCTTTAGCCTTTTTTGCATATTTGCTCCTTGATAGTTTTGTTGTAAAGTCAGCTAGAATACAAGGTCCTTCTATGGAATCCACGCTGTATCATGGTGACAGAGTGTTTGTTAATCGTCTGGCTTTTACCTTTCGGCCGCCCCAATTAGGGGATATTATAGCATTTCCAAATCCTGTCAATTTTGAGGAAAACTTTATTAAGCGGGTGGCGGGTTTGCCTGGGGATGTGATGGATATTGTGGCGGGTTATGTTTACCGCAACGGGCAAAGGTTGGAATATAGCTATTTGACGGGGCAGGGCAATGCGTTTTCTGGCACGACAACATTTCCCTTTATTGTGGCGGAAAACAGCGTCTTTGTCCTAGGTGACAACCTGATGATTAGTCAAGACAGCCGCTTTGCAGAGGTTGGCAATGTTAATCAAGGTTACATTATCGGAAGAGTTGGTTTTCGTTGGCTGCCTCTTTCGGGCTTAGGAAGGATAAATTGATTTATCTTTCCTCTTTTTATCTCTATGTTTTAAGGAAGGAATTCTTTTATGCGCTTAGATAAATACTTGAAAATTTCAAGGTTAATAAAGAGAAGAACCCTCGCAAATGAAGCCTGCGATGGCGGCCGCGTTAGCGTTAATGATAAGCCCGCTAAGGCATCTTACAATGTTGCTGTGGGGGATGTTATCGAAATACGTTTCGGCACAAACGTTCATAAAGTGCGGGTTTTGGAAGTTAAAGAACATGTTCGCAAAGAAGAAACCGATAAAATGTATGAGGTTTTGTAGCATTTTATTGAATTACCATTATTTTCTAGGTAGTACCTACGCTAAAATCTTGCGTAGACACCACCTAACAAAATACTTCACTTTTTTGCATTTTTGTTAATAAGGTGTTGACAAAAATCAAAATAGGTGTTATAATTGCGTTGTATGGCTAAGAACTACGCCATTTTACAATAAACTCTGTTTTTGTCACATAGGAGGTAAGGTCGTGGAAAACTACAAGCTTTCTGGAGTGGATGTGGACGCTGGCTATCAAGCTATAGATTTAATTAAGACTCATGTAAAATCAACTGTACGACAAGGGGTATTTTCCTCTATTGGTGGATTTGCGGGTCTTTTTTCGCTTGGTGCGTTCAAACATATGGAAGAGCCCGTGCTTGCCAGTGGCACTGACGGTGTCGGCACAAAGCTTAAAATTGCGTTTGTCATGGATAAACATGACACAGTGGGTATTGATTGCGTTGCCTACTCTGTTAATGACATTATTTGCACAGGGGCAGAGCCCTTGTATTTTCTTGATTATATCGCAACTGATAAGGTTTATCCTGAGAAAATTGGGCAAATTGTGTCTGGTGTGGCAGAAGGTTGCCGCCAAGCTGGTTGTGCTTTGATTGGCGGCGAAACCGCTGAATTGCCTGGTCTTTACAATGAAAATGAGTATGATTTGGCTGGCATGGCAGTTGGCATTATTGATAAAAAGGACATTATAGACGGCTCAAAAATAAGTGGCGGCGATGTGTTAATTGGTATCGCTTCTAGCGGTTTGCATTCCAATGGCTACTCTTTGGTTCGCAAGATTATTCAGCCAAATATGGAAAATGTCAGCAGATATATTGCAGAATTTGGCAAAACCATGGGCGAAGAACTTTTGATGCCCACTAAAATTTATGTAAATACCATAAAAGGTCTAATTTCAGCCGTTCCTGTTAAGGGTATTTCTAATATTACTGGCGGCGGTTTCTTAGAGAATGTGCCGAGAATGTTGAGCGATAATTTGCAGGCACGTGTTAAGATAGGTTCTTGGGATGTTCACCCGATTTTCAGCTATTTGGAGCGGGAAGGGCGCATTGAAAGGGAAGAAATGCACAATATTTTCAACATGGGCATCGGATTAGCTATTTGTGTGGCAGAGGAACATGTGGACGCTACAATGGCAAAGCTTTCGGAAATGGGTGATGCCGCCTTTGTTATCGGCGATGTGCAGAAGAGTGAAGCTGGCGGTTTGGTTTATGTTTAAAATTGCCGCTTTGGTTTCTGGCGGCGGAACTAATTTGCAGGCAATTATAGATGCGAATATCGAAAATGTCTGTATTGATTTGGTGGTCAGCACCAACGGACAAGCTTTTGCCCTTGAAAGGGCAAAAAAAGCAGGGATTGACAGCCTTGTAGTTGAAAAGTCGAGCTTTGCTGATGCCAAGGCTAGAGAAGCCGTTTTACTTGAAGAATTTACACGGCGAAACATTGATTTGATTGTGCTTTGCGGTTGTTTGATGGTTTTAAGCGAGGAATTTATTGAAGATTTCGGGAAGCCAATTATAAATGTACACCCATCTCTTTTGCCAGCTTACGGTGGTCGTGGTTTTTATGGAACTGCGGTGCATGAGGCGGTTTTGGAAGCCAAAGATGCCGTGACTGGTGCTACAGTTCATTATGTCGATGGCGGCATTGATACTGGTAGAATTATTTTGCAAAAAGAAGTGAATGTAGAGCCGAATGATACGGTTGAAACCTTACAAAGACGAGTAATGGAGCAGGCAGAATGGAAGATTTTGCCAGAGGTTATAGCTAGGTTTGTGAAAGGGGAATTACCATGAAGGTTCTGGTTGTAGGCAGTGGTGGGCGTGAACACGCGGTTTGTTGGGCTTTGAGCAAGAGTAATAATGTGTCCAAAATTTATGCCGCCCCTGGAAATGGCGGAATTTCAGATATTGCACAGTGTATGCCTATTGACCCCATGAACTTTGAAGAGCTGATTGCTTTTGCTAAAAACGTAGGCATTGATATTACTATTTGCCCCATGGAAGTACCTCTTGCGGCGGGAATTGTGGACGCCTTTCAAGATGCAGGCCTTCTTATTTTTGGACCAAATAAGGCCGCTGCACAGATTGAAGGTAGCAAGCTTTTCGCTAAGAATTTTATGAAAAAATACAATATACCAACAGCCAGTTATGAAACTTTTGAAGATTACGAATCTGCCATGATGCACGTGATGAATACAGAATTTCCGCTGGTTATTAAGGCTGATGGTCTGGCGGCTGGCAAAGGTGTTTTGATTTGCGCTAATGTGGAAAGCGCAGAGCGAGCCCTTGACGACATTTTGAACAAACGCTCTTTTGGCGCGGCTGGCAAAAGCGTGGTGATTGAGGAATATTTGCATGGTGTGGAGTGTTCTATGCTGTGTTTTTGTGATGGCGAAAACATTTTACCCATGACATCCGCCAAGGACCACAAGGCGGCTTTTGACCGTGATTATGGTCCAAATACAGGTGGCATGGGGGTTATTTCTCCAAATCCGAACTACACAAGGGAAGTGTCCCTGAGAGCCATGGATGAAATTTTTAAACCCACAATGGAAGGCTTCAAGCAAGAGGGAATTGAATTTGTGGGAGTTCTTTTTGTCGGGCTTATGCTGACGGAGGAAGGCCCGAAAGTTATTGAATATAATTGCCGTTTGGGTGACCCAGAAACTCAAGCGGTTTTAATGCGCTTAGATACTGACTTTTTGGATTGTATGCTTGCGTGCGTACACAAAAAATTGGATAATTTTAAGCTTAGATGGAAAAATACTGCTGTATGCTGTGTTGTTGCTGCCAGTAAAGGTTATCCAGGAGAGCCAAAAACTGGGTTTGAAATTTACGGCTTGCGGGATTTTGGCAGAGATGTTAAAGTTTTCCATGCCAGCACAAAAAAAGAAAACAACACTTTTTTTACCAGTGGCGGCAGAGTGCTGAATGTTGTTGGCAGCGGCAAAGACCTTGATGAAGCCCGCGAAGTCGCTTACAAAGCCATGAATAGTATTGATTTTATGGGTATGCACTTCCGCAAAGATATTGGGGATTTGACCGACATAGATACCTTTGCTCAACATTTGCTAACCTTAATTAATAAGAAGCGTTTGTCAGATGCAGTAAACAGAAACAAGGCGCAAAAGCTAGATGAAGAATAGTTTTAACTTTTCTTGACTTGTGTCGAAATTTATGGTAAAATTATTAAAATTTTGTCGAAAGGCGTGGATTTATGCAAGTAAATATGTTTAATTTTACAAACATCTTGGGAACGGCTTTACAAGGAACTGTTGCTCGCGGACAGGTTATCGGAAACAATATTGCAAATGTGGACACGCCTGGATTTAAGCGAAGCGTTGTGGCTTTTGAAGATTCTTTGGCGGTGGCTGTAAATAATTTTCGTGATACGCGACAATTGGATTTAACCCCTGTACAACCCCGTGTTTTTACAGAATTTGACCATTTGAATTATAGATGGGATGAAAATAATGTTGATATAGAGTTGGAAATGGTGCAGTTGTTTGATAACAACATGCGTTTTAATGTGATTTCTGGCGGAATTTTGAGTCATTATCGTATTATTAACATGGTTATTCAAAACTTCTAATTTTGCTTTATCTGCGCCTTTTCTTCGCTTGTAAATCTTGAAGGCGGGGCATTTGGCGGTTAAACTGATGGAAAGGGTTGTATATATGAGCTTTTTTAACAGTATGAATATTAGCGCAACAGGGCTTGGTGCTCAAAGGACGCGCATGGACATACATGCGCAGAATTTGGCGAATGTAGACACCACACGTACAGCCGATGGAGGACCATATCGCCGTCGTGCTGTGATTTTTGAGGAGCGGACGGCAGGAAGCTCTTTTGCTGGGGCTTTAAGTGGCGCTATTGGGCAAACTGTTCGCGGTGGCGGACGAGGCGACAGGCTTTCTACTAGCCTTTCCAGTTCTTTCCATGGGTCTATAAACCGCACTTTTGCAGGTTCTGGCTTGCCTTTTAGGGGTATCGCTGGCGGGGACATGGGGGGTGCGGGTGTTCGTGTGCACTCTATTCAGGAAGATGACAGCCCTGGTCCGCGGGTTTTTGACCCAGGACACCCAGATGCGGACGTTTATGGTTATGTGGAACGCCCAAATGTTAATACCATTGCGGAAATGGTTAACATGATTTCTGCCACGCGAAGTTATGAGGCGAATATGACCGCCATGAACATGGCGCAAACAATGATGCAGCGCACTTTGGAGTTGTCGGGGAGGTAGTTTATGAGCGCATCTAAAGGTCGTAAAAATGAAAGCTGGATAATATTGAGCATGGCATCAATGGTAATCATCCTTTTTCTGACCTTGACATCGCGTACAAGCTGGGTTGTTGCTTTTGAAGCGGCTGACAATAGTTATATTGGTCTTATTAGCCAAGTTTTGGATGAAGAAGGTATACAAAATATAACGAACTCTGCTAGAGGCACAATATCTGTGCTACAGCAACATTTAGAAAGGGCTTGGACAGTGGTTGCGCAATCACCTATTACGAATTATACGCGCCACACCTTTTATGATGTTATTAATAATTCTGATATGTCTGTAGTATCAAGAATGTTAAATAATGCGCTTGAGCAGCGAATTTCGGAGTTGTTAATAACCCTTGAAGGGGTGGAAGGTGCTGAAGTTGCCTTGAACACTCACAACACTCCAAATTCGGCAAGTGCAAGGGTTTATGTTTGGGGCTCTAACTTGAGTGAAGAAATATCTGAAAATATTGCTTTGATAGTTTCAAGGTCTGTTAATGGTTTAAGTGCTGAAGGCGTTACCGTTGTACACTACGGCGCACAAAATTGAATTTGGAAGGGGTCAATGCTATGAATATACCTGTCGTTACGAGTTTCCAACCTAATCTGGAAGCTCTTGGAAATTTACATGATTTGTCGAGGGGCAACGCTGTCACTGGGGAGGCGAGCCAACCCTTAGCTTTCCACAATTTGTTGGATTCGTATATGGATTTGGTAAACGACGCAGGGCGTTCGGTATCCAGAGCGGAGCATCTGACGGTTGAATTCGCCCTGGGTAATCACGACGATATGTTAAGCGTTGTGCTTGCGCAAGAAATGGCATTTGTTTCCATGAATTTTGCCGTACAGGTTACTCAAAGAATCCTTGATGCTTACAGAGAAATAATGAGAATGCAGATATAAATGTAGTCTTAATCGAAAGGAGAGGTGATAAGTCTTGAGAGAAAGGCTACAAAATTGGTTTACAACAGCGCGAGAGCGTTGGGCCGAATTAGAAAAAAGCCAAAAAATTAAAATATTAGCTATTACTGGTGTGGTTTTGGTAGCTCTTGTGGTGACGATGATTTTGGCGTTCCGCACCACATGGGTGCCCGCTTTTGAAGGGGCAGACGGCACGACCATTGCCCAAATTTCCAATGTTTTGACAAATGAAGGCATAAGGCACAGGCAGGATAACGCCAATGGTGTTGTTTATGTTCCCCAAGGGGATTTTGGGTGGGCGCAGAATGTGGTGACGCTTTCCCCTGTTATGTGGGATAACCGTTTCACTTTCCAAAACGCCATTGACGCTTCTGGCATGGGTGTTACTGCTACAATGCAGCACGCTATGCTCACTCAAGCCGAAGCCACAAGAATTGAAGATATGCTTATGATGATGGCTAGTGTGAATAGGGCGGTTGTTAACCTGGATGTGCCGCCTTCCCACATGATGATAGCACCCACCACCCCTGCCACAGCTACAGTTATGGTTTCTGGTAATAACTTAAATTCAGAAATTGGCGAAAATATTGCTTTAGCGGTTTCGCGTAGCGTGCAAGGGTTAAGCATTGACAGGATTGCTGTTATAGATGCAGATACATCTCACGTGCTTTTTGAAGAGGGTCAGCGCAATGATACCGCTTTGACGGGTCGTTCTGTTATTGAAGCTACAGAGCTTACCCAGCGGAATTTGGCGCAACGCAACGCTGTTGAGGCACTTGCACCTATGTTTGACGAAGCAACAGCCCAGGCGAATATTTCCTTGGACTGGTCAGAGGTTACACAGCACGCTATAGAACACGCAAATGCTGTAATTGACGGCGAATATGGCGAACATCGCGGCCTTATACGACAAGAGCAAATTCAAGAATTGGCGGCTTATATTGATGAGTTTGGCGCAATGGCTATAGAACCTGGAGCCATGCCCAATGACTTCCCAGGCGGTCCTCTATTTGGAGATGAAGCCCGCGAAGGGGCAATGTGGTTAGCAGAGCGTGATGTTACCAGGGATTTCTTATACAATTCTTTGGAAACTATAACTAACTTTGGTGCGCCTGGTCGTTTGATGCGTGGAGATTCAACTATATCAGTGTTTGCGGGGAATGTTACCACTCACTATCGAGGTGATTTAGTAGCGCTTGAGATTATTGAGGACAGTGATGTTGCGTGGAGGCAGTTTCAACAAGAAACCCCAGCTAGGGTCATTTCTGACATGGATGTAACACCTTATCTTGTTCACGTTAGCATGGCGACTGGCATCCCACTTGAAAACATTTCTTTAATAATATATGATTTTAATGTCTTTATGGACATGGAGCCACCACCACCGTTGCCCCTTGCGACAATTGTGTTGTTGGTATTGGTTATCGTGTTTATCGGCTTGTTGGCATTTGGTCTTATCCGCCGCACCCAACCAGAGGTTGTTGAAGAAATTGAGCCAGAGTTGTCCGTGGAGGACCTGCTTGTTTCCAGCCAATTGGAAGAGGCACAAACGAGCGAGAGAGAGCGTTTGGAAGAGCTTCGTTCTCAAGAAGATTCTGCTGTTAAAGAGCAAATTGATACATTTGTGGCTGAAAAGCCCGAAGCTGTTGCCCAGTTGTTGCGTAACTGGATTAATGAAGATTGGGAGTAGAAAGGTGGTGACGGGATGTCCAATTTAGTTCAAGATGTTGGTACTGATGAAGATGAAATGATAATGGGGGCGACCCAACCAACCGCACCTCCGCCGCCTGACGGAACAGTTGATATTTCAGCTCTTAAAGGTAAAGAAAAGGCGGCTATTTTGCTGATAACCTTAGGACCAGAGCGGGCTGCACAGGTGTTTAAACATCTAAAAGAAGAAGAAATTGAAACCCTCACTCTGGAAATTGCCAATACTAATTTGATAATGCCTGATGTTCGCGAAGCTGTTCTTGCAGAGTTTTATCAAATCTGCCTAGCGCAACAGTATATCACCGAAGGCGGCATAAATCACGCCCGCACCATCTTGGAGAAGGCACTTGGCGAGAACAAGGCGTTGGAGATTATTTCAAAGCTTACTGTTGCTCTTAAAGCCCGTCCTTTCGACTTTATCAAAAAGACGGATGCAAGCCAGATTTTGAACTTTATCCAAGGGGAACATCCACAGGCTATTGCCTTGATTTTGTCTTACCTTCGCCCGCAACAGGCAAGCCAGATTTTGGTGGAACTTTCTCCCGACAAACAGGCTGATGTTGCTAAAAGAATAGCCATTATGGACAGAACGTCACCAGACGTTATTAAGGAAGTTGAGAGAGCCTTGGAGAAAAAATTGTCTAGTATGATGATGGAAGATTATGCTGTTGTTGGTGGTGTGGATTCTGTTGTTGAAATTTTGAACTCCGTTGATAGAACCACCGAGAAAAACATCCTTGAAATTCTTGAGTCTGAAGATGCTGACCTTTCTGAAGAAATCCGCAGAAAGATGTTCATTTTCGAGGATATTCTCAATATGGACGGTCGTTCTATCCAGCGTTTCTTACGTGAGGGTATCGACAACCGCGACCTTGCTATTGCGCTAAAAGGCACAACGGAAGAAGTGCGCCAGGTGATTTTTGCTAATATGTCTAAACGTTTGGTGCAGATGATTTCCGAGGAAATGGACTTTATGGGTCCGTTGCGCCGTTCTGATGTTGAAGAAGCTCAGCAGAAGATTGTTAGCATAATCCGTAGACTGCAAGACACGGGCGAATTGATAGTGTCCCGCGGCGGGGGAGATGATATGATTGTTTAGAAAGATTATCAAGTCCCATGCGGTGACGGTTGATACTGAAAACCAACAGTCTATTGGCAATTCTTCTGATGAAGTGTTGGCGGCAGCTGTAACATCTGCCGAAAGCGTTGTTGACATTAGTGTAGTTGAGGAATCACCTGTGTTGCCTGACGTAGATTTGGAGCAAACCAGAGAGCGGGCGCAGGATATTATCAATAATGCCAACCGCAATGCTAGTGAGATTTTAGCCGCCGCTAGGGCAGATGCAGATAGAATGATAGAAGATGAAACCGCTAAGCTTGCTTTGGAGCGGGAGCGTACCATTGAGGAAGCCCGCGAAATTGGGCGTACTGAAGGTCATGCCCAGGGCTATGCTGATGGACAAGCCAAGGCGCAGGGCATAGTTGATGATGCCGAGGCTTTGCGTTTGCAAACCGAGCAAGAGCGTGAAGATGCTTTGGCGCGTTTTGAAGGTGAAATTGTTAAGCTGATTTCTGATGTGCTTGACAAAATTGGTGACGGAAAAATCAATGCAAATCCAGATTTGATTTTGTCGCTTATACGTCAAGGGCTTGGGCAGTCTAATTTTACAGGGGATGTGACTTTGCGGGTTTCCGCAGAGGATTATGACCATGTAATTGCTAATAAAGCTGATATTTTAACTCAAATTGAGGGCGGTGCTAACTTAGAAATTATTAAAGACCATTCCCTTGGGGCTGCCGATTGTTTAATTGAAACGCCTTTTGGTGTTGTAGATTCTAGCCTTGGGATGCAATTAGAAGAAGTTAAAAGAGATTTAGCGCAGATACTTGCCCAGTAAATATTTGGAAGGTGGTGGTTTCATGTTTGATGTGGATTTAAGCAAATATGAAACCGTCTTGCAGAAAAGCTATGTTAAGCGGTTGGGGCGGGTGGCTCAGGTTGTCGGGCTTACCATTGAATCGGCAGGTCCTGAGGTTAATATTGGTGCTACATGCCTTATCCGTTCTGGAAAATATGCAACTCCTGTTATTGCTGAGGTTGTGGGTTTTCGTGGTAACCATGTGTTGTTGATGCCCCTTGGTAACATTGCGGGGGTTGGGCCTGGCAGCATTGTGGAAGCCGCTGACCCGCTGACTCTCAAGGTTTCTGATGCGATTTTGGGGCGGGTTCTTAATGGGCTTGGGCAACCTCTGGATGGCTTACCTCCTGTTGAAGGTTTTGATTTTCCGATTAGCAACCAACCCCCAAACCCCTTGACCCGTGATAGAATTGCGAAGTCTATGACCGTAGGCGTGAAAGCCATTGATGGACTTTTAACTGTGGGGCGCGGACAGCGTGTAGGTATTTTTGCTGGCTCTGGTGTTGGAAAATCCACACTTTTGGGCATGATAGCCCGCAACACCCATGCAGACATCAGCGTAATTAGCTTGATTGGTGAGCGTGGCCGTGAGGTGCGGGAGTTTATTGAAAAGGATTTAGGTGAGGAAGGTTTGCGCCGCTCCGTTGTGGTGGTTGCTACTTCGGATATGCCTGCCCTTGTGCGTTTGAAGGCGGCAGAAGTTGCCACGGCAATCGCAGA
>WQSI01000019.1 GCA_009787945.1 Defluviitaleaceae bacterium | reverse complement strand
GGCGTTTTTAAACGAAAACAACTTCCCCACAAACCCACAGGACTTTGAATATTTTATTGAAATGGTCATCAGCGTGCGCAATACCATAACGGGGGTCACGCGCCATTATGAAAGAACCACAATACATTACGGAAGCCGAATAACCAGCCGTGATGATTTTGAATATTTTAGGCAATGGGCTTTAAATGACGTAATGGGCATGGATGACGAGCTGATTGCAGAGCGTTTTATGTACCAGCCTCAGCCTCAATCTTCCATGGTTATTTTAGACCACAACAATGGTCATGTTGTGGCTATCGCTGGTCAGCGAGGGGAAAAGCAAGCCAACCGCGGGCTTAACCGTGCTACAAATTCCATGCGCCAGCCAGGTTCGGTATTTAAAATTTTTGCGTCATATGCTCCAGGCATTGACATGGAGATTATGACAGCCGCAACAGGGATTGACGATGTGCCTAATGTCCGTTTTGACTATGGTGCGCGCCGTTACGAAGTTTGGCCAAGGAACTGGAACAATGTATATAGAGGGCGCGACAATGTTCGCCGCGCCATAGAAATGTCGTCAAATGTGGTTGCTGTCCATGCATGGAACATGGTTGGCGGGCAAAATGCCTTCAATTATCTTATGAATTTTGGTTTTACAACCCTTGACACCAATGAAGCCCACAACGCAGCTGTTACTTTGGGTGGTCTTACCCATGGTGTTACAAATTTGGAGATAACAGCGGCAATGGGTGCAATCGCCAACGGCGGTATGCTTAACCAGTCCATTTTCTACACCGTTGTGTATGACAGAAATGGCGACATCCTTATTGACAACCGCAATTTAGACGCAACCCAGGTTATCCAGCGTAACTCTGCCTATGTTCTTACGGACATTATGCGGGGGGTTATGACTGGCGCGGGAACGGCAGGTTCTGCCCGCTTCCCAAGCATGGACATGGCTGGCAAAACTGGAACAACCCAAAACGGCCGTGATGTATATTTTGTTGGCTACACACCGTATTTTACCGCAGGGGTATGGGTTGGGCATGACCGCGCAAGGGATTTAACCTGGCATGTAACAGGGCAACGCCCCGACACCCGCCTGTGGCGTTATGTTATGGAGCAGGTTCACGAAGGCATAGAAAACCGCCGCTTTGAGCGTCCTGCTGGTTTTGTAACTCATACAGTTTGCGCAACCTCTGGGCTTTTACCCACATCTGCCTGCTCTGGCACAAGAAGCGAGCTTTTTGCACCAGGCACAGTGCCAGTGCGCCATTGCGATGTTTGCGTTTTGGTTGAAATTGAAATTGAAACAGGGCTTTTGCCAAGCCAATGGACTCCCGTGGAAAGCCGCGAAATGCGTGGCTTCATCCTTCGTGACCGTAGCCGTTGGGCTGATATAGCTGGCAACGTTTCTATAAGCGATTCCCATAGGGAAGCCCCCACCACAATATCAACCTTCTGGAATCCCTTTGTTGACAGTTATTATGGTGATTTTGGCTATCCAGATGAAAATTATTATCAGCCCTACGAGGACCAAAATGACGAAGAGGACGGAAATTTCGTGCCTAACCAAGGTGGGTTCTGGTTTCCACAACCGCCAACACCTGGCTACATCCCGACAGTTACAGGGGAGCAGGAATATGCCACAGGCGGCGGGTTAATATCAAACTATGTTCCAGCAGAGCCAGAAGAGCCCGCGGCAGATTTGTTACCGCCTTTTCAACCACCTGTACAGCAACAAACCGACAGAGAGCCGATAACATGGCCCGCAACACCACCAGCAACAACGAACTAATCAAAAATCAAAACACCCCGCATTATCCAACGCGGGGTGTTTTTGTTACAAGTCGCTTTACTTTCCTTTGCTGTCCTCAAGAATTTTATGTGCAAGCCCTTCTTCGGCATTTTTAGCGGCTTGCTTGGCTTCACGGGTTGCCATTTGAGCCGCAAGACCCGATTCGCTTTCGGCAATTGCCGCTTTTTTCATCTCTTCTTCTCTAACTGCTGCCTCTTCTGCTTTTTTCATAGCGTTAATCTCGCTGTCAGAAGCAACTTTACCAATTATCTCTTCAAAAGCCTGCACTATCCTTTCAGGGTCTGGGGGTTTTACAATATAATCAATAGCCCCTGATACCAAGCTGCTGACCACATTGGTTTTGTGACTACTTGCGGTACACATTATAATTTTCGCATCTGGGTCAAAGTTTAAAATTTCCTTTGTAGCCTCTATGCCGCCCATACCAGGCATAGTCACATCCATAAAAACCAAACCAGGGCGCACATCTTTGTAGCGCATCACAGCCTGTCGTCCGTCACTGGCTTCGTGAACAGATGATGAAGGCACTCTGCACCTTCCAGTGAGAACCCCCTTAATCGCCGCGCGCATAACCGCGGCATCATCTACAACTAAAATATCCAAAAATATCACCTCACACAGAACATTTTACAATAATGACCGTTAAATGTCAAGCGTTCCAAAAATTATTATTAATTTTTTTGTGTAGGTTGTCGAAATAGATTAGACAGGGAATTAAACTGACTGCCACACCACGGAGGATAACACATGACAAATCCTAATATCATGGGCTTTAACGTACACAATGCAGGGCTAGCCCCTAGAATAAATCCAGCTTTGAACAATGGGCGCAATGCTCTCGGTTTTACAGCAGATGGTAATGGTTTGATTTCTGCTATGATACAGCAAAAAAACGATGCAGGCACAATTCTTGCCATGGCTGACGGGCAAAATTTAACCGTTGCTGACGGGCAGGTTGTAGGCAATGTTGGTGATGAAGTTTTCTTCAAACAAAGCGGGGAAAATTCCCTTAAACAAGTTTTTCCTAATGTTAATGGGCAGAACACTTTTGGCAAGCAATTAAGCCTTGCAAGCGTGCAGGATTTAATGAAGCACAGCGATTTTGGGCGGCAGGCAGAGGGTACTTTGGACATCTCATCAGACCTTGAAGCCCGCCTTGAAAAACGCCAAGCTGCCGCAACTGCCGCAAACCGCCTTTCCCGTAACATTGGGCGCATCAGCGGCAATGTACACTCTGCCGCCATTGCCCAGCTTGCGGCAGAAGGCATAAATATCGACAAAATTTCCATCCCTGTCCTTGATGGGGTTGTGGGGCAGCTGACCGCCGCCAAAACTCATAATGATGCCCGTTTGGAAGGGGAAATTAGCCAGAAATTAGCCTCTTCCGCTGATTTAAGCGAAAACCAAATCACCCAAATGCTCACCAATGATGCTGAGCTTACTTTGGACAACTTATATAAATACAAACACACCGCTGAAGGGGTAACTGGTGCGCCAATGACCCAGGCAGACTGGGATAGCCTGCAAAAAGACGTTGAAAAGTTCCTGCAAGAGCAGGGGCTTGAGAAAAATGCCGAAAACATGGCGCGCATCCGCCTTGTTCTTGACAACCAAATCCCCTTGACAGGCGAAAACTTTGACAAGTTAATTTTCTTGCAGGATGTTGAAGGCAATGTGGACATGCCTGCCCTTGTTGATGCCGCCGCAGACCTTGAGTATAAGGGCAAAAACATTGGTGAGCTAAATGTTTACGACCCTGTGAAGGATGCAATTTTCAAGGCAGAAACCCGCCTTGCCATGTCTTACGAAGCAAGTGCGAACCTTCTTTCCAGCGATATAAATATTGACCTTGACCCGCAAATTGAGGCGTTAAAAGCCTTAAAAGAGCAGGAGCAAGCCCTAACTTCCGCCCTAAAAGAGGTTGCCGCAGACACAGACGCAAATTTCAAGAAAATGGCAGATGCTTACAAGGCAATCCACACCGCCCCCTATGTGAACATGCAAGCCTATGCCGAAATCGCTAAAGACGCGGCAAAGTTTACCTTGGCAGACCTTGAGCGTCACGTGGCAAGCCATAAATATGATGCAAACGCTACTGTAGCAAACCTCAAATATGGCGACAATTTCGCGAAAATTGCTGACCAATTTGCGCCAATGCTTAGAGAAATGGGCTTGGGGGATGACAAATACACGATACGCGCCGCTAAAATCCTAAACGCTAACAATATGGACATTAATGCTGAAAATTTAGCGAAAATCAAGGATATTGACGCTAAAATTGAGGACATCCAAGCAAAATTGCACCCTCGCATTGCGGCGCAAATGGTGGCAGAAGGGCTGACCCCTGCCAATATGCATATGGACGAGGTTTTGGCATTTGTGGAAAAACATGCCCACCAATATGGCACATCCGACCAAGACCAATTACTTGAAAACATCGCTAAAATGGACAGGCAGGGTGATGTTGACCCAGAAACCCGCCAGCAAATCATGGATATTTACAAGATGCTACATAAAATTAGCAAAAATGAGGGCGCAGGTGTTGGTTATGCCGTAAATGCGGGCATAGACCTAACCCTTGAGAATCTTTTGGAGTTTTCTCAAAATTTTGACGCAAGCAAAGGCAAAAATAACACCCTAAACTATGCCGCAGAAGATGGAGTTTACTTTGCTAAACACTTGGTTTCAAGCTTTATCGCCGTGGCAAAACCTGCCCCAATGGTGACTTTTGTAAAGCAAGAATCTAAAAGCGACCCTTTGCCACAATCTCTTGAAAAGCTTGAGGAAATCGCCAAAAAAGAGCTTAAAGCCGAAGGTTTGGATTTGGAGAAAATCAACGCTTCCATTAAGGAGCTTGCTGGCACAGGCAAGGAAGCCCTGCGCACATTAGTTGCTATGGGTGTGCCTGTGACCTTGGAAAATTTGCGCCAACTAAAAGCGGCTAAGGACAAGAAGGCGGAAGAAGAAATTAACAGCCTTAACGCTGATGAAAAAGCCAGTATTTTGGATATTCTGCCAACAGCTGATGACATTGCAGATATTGAGCCCACCGCAGCAAACGAAGCCTTGACTGAAAAAATTGAAGAGGTGATGGAGCAAGCAGGTGATGGCGAAAAAATCACTAAAGTTGATATGGTGCTTAAAAACCTTGCTTTCCGCCAAATGTTGCATCAAAGCGGCGCAGATTTCAGTTTTTCTATGAATTTTAACGGTCGCATGGCTGACGTTAAGTTGCATCTGCTTAATGATAATGTAGATGTCCAGTCTGGAGTTAATGTGTTTTTATCCCTTAACACTGCAATGGGTGAGGTTGAAGGCTTGTTGAAATTGCAGGGGTCACGGGCAGAGGTTTCCATCTCCGCAAGCAATGAAGGTTTGAGCTTTATGAAGGAAAACCGTGAAATGTTAACCGAAATTTTGGGTGGAATGGGCATCACCGACATTAACACCAACTTTTTGGACAAAAATTATTTTAGAAATCACTTAAGTCGCACTGACAATTTGCCGAAGTATTAAAAGAGAGGAGCTGAACCCCTAATGACTGACCTGGAAAACAGCAAAAATCAGCTTCCTAAAGAAGTTTACACAGCAATATCTGGCTTAATGAAGTTTTTGGAAAATGTCGAAGGCAAGTACATAGAGCGTAACACAACCAAGGAGGACGAAAATGAGAATAGTTGATAATATTGCAGCTTTGAGAGTTCACACCCAGCTAACCCGTACCAACCGCGCTATTGAAGGGAACACCATGCGCTTGTCCAGCGGTTTCCGCATTAATTCTGCTGGTGACGACCCTGCAGGCTTTGCAATTTCCTTACATATGCGCAACCAAATTCGTGGTATGCAAATGGCAGACAGAAACACTTTGGACGGCAGCTCTCTTTTGGAAACGGCTGACGGCGTTTTGCAAGGGATTCACGACAAACTGCACCGTGTTCGTGAGCTTTTTGTACAAGGTGCAAACGACACATACAGCGCCGAAAACCGCCAAGCCATCCAAAAAGAAATTGACTCTCTTTTGGAAGAAATTAACGACACCACTCGCAAAGTTGAATTTAACAATATAAACCTGCTTAATGGAGAAGCGCAAAATTTGCGCGTTCAGGTTGGCGGCCGCCGTGGTATGTCTATTTCTTTGACAATACCTCCAATTCGCACCTGGGAAATTGGCTCACGCACCACTGTTGACCCAACAACTGGCAACACCACAAGACTGCCTGGGCTAACCACTGAAAACTGGTATCTAAATGCAGAACGCGGTCCAAACTGGCCAGAACAACATGACTGGGTTGACGTAACCGTAAACTCTCACACCGCCACAAACCACATTTATGACCTTGACGTTGCCATGGGTGAAATTGCCATGATACGTGCAGAAATTGGCGCGTTTATTAACCGCTTTGAGTACACCTCTGAAGGTTTGCGCTCTTCCACAGAAGCCACCCAACGCTCCCTGTCCCGCGTGTTTGACACGGACATGGCTTACGAAATGATGATGCTTTCTAAGCACAATGTACTATCCCAAGCGGGAATGGCAATTATGGCGCAATTAAACGCCAGACCACAGCAAATTTTACAGCTACTATAAAACCTATTAAAACACCCCGCTGACATTGCGGGGTTTTTAAATTTGTTGACACATCCAGTATTTATTGATACAATTTGATTGAGGTGATTTTATGAAACAGCAAATCAGAGAAACTTTAAACCGCCTATATAGCGTCATTGGCTATGTGGACAACCAACTAAAGTCCTCGGGAAATGAAGAGTTTGAAAAATCATTATGCGAACAATATTTTAGCGAGAAAACAAACGCCATAAATAGGATTTATTATGCCTTGGATATGCATTTTAAAAATGCAGTTAACTGGGAAATTGGGCATTTGGCAACATTGGAGGGCGACATTAATCGGCGTTTGCAGGGCTTGCAGGGGCATACCAGCCCCGCTGTTGGTGAAGAGGCTCTGGAGGCACATCAACAAATAGCCGAGCTTGGCAACGAATTTAGCCGCCGTGTTCAAGATGCGAGAGGGTCGGCTTCTGCCATAACATTTTCGGAAAAAGAGATTGAAGAGCTTAACGAATTACGCAACAGCCGCCCTGATGCTGGCGGATTTGCCGAAAACGCCATGAAGGAGCTGAACAGCTTGGCATCCTGGGAAGGCGCAGTTCGCCAGCGGGCAAAGGATTTGCAAATGCAAGCATATCACCTGCGGGATGGGCTTGCCCGCGCATCTCATCAGCAAATAGGGGAATTGGCTCACAAATTAGGCACGCCGCCAAAGCCGCCAAAGAAAACCGCAGAAAGATACATAGGTTTAAATATTTTAAACGCTGTTGGTGTTTTGCTTCTAACCATTGGCACAATTGCCGCTGGGCGTTTGGGTTATACCTGGGTTGGTTTTATATTGGGCGCGGGCTTTTTAGCGGGGGGCGAAATAATGAACCGCCGCAAAACCACTGCTTTTTCTGTTGGGCTGACCGTCGGAGGTCTGGCTGTGTTATACGCCACCCTTGCCATTGGATTTTTACAAGAAACCATGCCGCAAGTTGCTGTGGCTTGGGGCTTTGCAGGGCTTGGTTTGCTTACGGCAGTTTTGGCATTTGTCAAAAAGTGGACTGCCCTTAAATTTGCGGGGCTTGGGGCGAATTTAGTCGCCATGGGCGGCGTTGCTTTGCTCTCCGACCTTCATCAAGCCCTTGTAACGTTGATTTACATAGGGGTTTCAACGCTAATATACACAATAATACCAATTGTCCGCAAGTCTGATGAAGCAGATGTGGTGTTAGTCGCCATGAACGCTTTAGGCGGCGGCTTCATCCTTCTTGCTTTTGTGGGTTGGCATTTTGAAAGTTACATGGGTGTTGCTTCTGGCGTGTCTGGGCTATTTTATGGGCTTTGTGGGCTGTTTGTCAGCCGCAAAACCGAAAGTTTTAAGCCCATGGCAGCGACCCTTTTTGTGTCAGCGGCGGCATTTGCCTTGGTTTTCGCCATTATCCAGCTAGATTACCGCTGGATAACCGTAGGGCTGACCATCATCGCTGTGGGACTTGCCTTTTTCGGCATCATCAAGGGAAGCCGCAAAGTTGTGGTTTGCGCCACAGTGGCGGGAAGCATGGCTCTTGCAACTCTTTTCACTATAGACGCTTTCAATTTTATTATAAGCTCCCCATTAGCCTGGGATTATTTTACATTGCAAACCGCATCTGTCACAGCAGGGGGCGTTTTAGTGCTTATTTTGCTTGCCGCCCGCAACCAGCTTAAAACCCCGCCACAAAAGGCTTTAAAGCATGTGGTTACAGCAGGGGTGTGGCTTTTTGCGGCGTTCTTGTCCTTTAGATTGGGCTACCATATAAACGATTGGTTATTTATAATTTTTGCGGCAATGTCGGGCTTCACGGTTCTTTATGGCATGTTGCTGCCAAAAATCCCAAGGTTAAACTGCGGAGGAACGGAAGTTGCAGGAATTTTCCTTGCCGTCATTGGCATAATGGGGATTTTTATTTCTAGCCTAATGGGTTGGCAAGTTACTGGTATTGATGCCTTTGTTCTTGCGGTTGTTAATGTTTTAGGTATTTTGGCGGTGTTTAACTTCGCCCGCAGCGGCGTTGCCAAAGGCATTTTGAAGCCCCAATGGATGCCCGTCATCACCTTCGCCTATTTTCTATGGACTTTCACCATCACATCCACAATGAGCTTTGGTTTGTCTTTTGCAAGCTTTTGGGTCAGCGCGGTTTATATTGCCGTCGCCCTCATCCTTATAATTTCGGGCTTTGTAAGGAGATACGGAGGGTTGCGCCTGGCAGGGCTTGTCCTTATCATTCTTTCTGTTGCCAAACTTTTGCTTTTTGATGTTTGGTATCTAACTGGAGAAATCCGAGTGATGTCCTATTTTGTTACAGGGGGCGTGCTTGTGGGAATTTCCTTCGCCTATCAATATTTTGCAAAGCGACTAGATAGCAACGAAGCCGCAGAAGCCCAAAATAACGCGGAAAGTGAGGAGTAGCCATGGAGCGGAATATTAGAGAGATGGTTCATGGGTTGCGCAAAGCAATTGATGATATTGACGGACAGTTAAAGGCAATTGAAAAAAGCGACACCTTTCGCGAAAATACAGAGCTTGCCCAGAAAAACGCCAAAATGGCAGAGCAGCTGGAAAAAGCAGAAAGGGAAAGGGAAAAACTTGCCCGCGATAACGCCACCCTCAAAAACACTTTATATGAGCAGTATTTTAATGAGAAAGTCAGCACCGTCAACAGATTTCAGCACAATATGGAGATATTTTTTAAGGAAACAGCCGCAGGGGAAGCTAACAAGCTTAACGCCCTTGAAACCCAAATCCGCGGGCGGCTTAGGGAGTGGCAAAGATATTCCCAGCAAGCAGGGGCGGAGATTGCAAAGGATGCCGTCGCAGAAATCGACCAGCTAGGGGGAAACATCGCCAAGCGCATTGAAGAAGCCCGCAAAAACACCTCGTCAATAACATTTTTAGAGGAAGAGCGGGCAGAAATGGAACGTCTGCGTAAACAAAATATAACTGACGACCAAATTACCCAACTATCCAGCAAAAACAATGTGGAACGGTATGTGGGGCTTAATATCCTTAACGCCGTGGGTATTTTGCTGTTTATTGTGGGGGCCATTGCCGCCAGCCGTTTCGGCTACACTTGGGTCAGCTTTGCCCTTGGTGCAGGCTTTTTGGTTGGTGGTGAGATGCTTAACCGCCGCCGCCCAAATGTCTTTTCCTTAGGCATGACGGCAGGAGGGCTTGCAATTTCCTATGTATCCCTTGCCATTGGGCATTTTTTCCACGAAACCATAGCCATGTACCCCGCCTTGGGCATTTGCGTGGGCATCACCGCCCTCGCTTTTTACCTGTCCATGAGGTATAAATCTCAATCACTGCTCACCATGACTTTGGTGGGGGGCTATCTGCCGATAATGTCCATTTTGCTAGATGCGGGCAGACCAGACCCCGCCCTAATTTATGGCATGATGGGGTATTTTGTGCTGTTTAACCTATTGGCGTTGATGGTTGCCCTGCGGAACAAGTGGAAGTTGGCAGCTTTTATCGGTCTTGGGCTTAATTTGGTTGGCACATGGCTTATTGCAATCAACACAACCCCCGAACAAGCCCTGATAACGCTGATTTACATAGTTTTCGCTGTGATGATTTACAATATAATCCCAATAATTTCCACAATGCGCACAACAGGGAAGCTCACAGATGTAGATACGGTTTTGGTCGGAGCAAACACCCTTTTCGGCGGACTTGTCATAGGTATGCATATTGACTGGGTTTTTGCAGATTTTGCAGGGCTTGCATCAGCTTCGGGGGCGGCTTTATATTTAGCCGCCAGCCACTGGGTAGCGCGGAAATTTGAAAATGCAAAACCCATGCAAATCACCCTATTCACGGCATCCATGATGCTTGCCTTGTTGTTTGTGCCCTTTCAATCGGATGCCGCCTGGTGGACACCCGCTTGGATGGGTCTGACCCTTGTTTTGGCAATATTTAGCATATTCAAAGCATGGGTAAATTACCGCTATGCAGCCATTGCAGTCGCCACCATTGCCATGCTGAGGTTTATAGGTTTTGACATATATGAGGTTTTATGGTGGACAGCCGCCCCCCACTGGACAGATTTCATTTTGCAATTCAGCTCAATTGTTGTGGTTGGTGTGACAATCCTCACCATTATGGCTCTGCGAAATATGTTATATAGCTGGGCGCAAAAATCCTTTAAATACGGGGTTATCGCCATTATTTGGGCTTTTGGGCTGTTTATGATAGGCAGGCTGTGGGATGTTCTGCTTGCGGCGTTTCCTGCCAGCCCCATTTCCATCGAATACCTAATGTATGCCCTAATGGCAGTGTTTACCCTCCTTTACGGCAAATTTATGCCCCGCATACCTAGAATTGGTGACACAGGGGCAAGAATAATGGGCGTTATGTTTACCTTCATGGCAATTATTGGCATTTTTGCCCTAGGGTCAACAACAAGCCCCACAACAACACAGCTAACAGGTCATCACACCAATATCATAATCCTTGCTACAGCAATTTTGATTGTGGTGGAAATGGCAGGCATTTACGCTGTGTATGACGTGACCCGCCAGGCAGTCCTCAAAAAAATCATGGGCATACAATATTTACCATTGGTCGTTTCCACATACATAGTCCTTGTTTTCACAGTCACTCTAACCCTAGACTTCGGGCTTGACTTCGCCAGTTTTTGGATAAGTTTGGTGTACATCGCCGCCGCCCTGCTGTGGACCATCCTCGGCTTCCTTCGCCGATATTCCCTTTTAAGGCGGGCGGGGCTTGCCCTTGCCCTATTTTCCGTGGTCAAACTATTCCTATTTGACCTCACCCTGCTAACCCAAGGCCTCCGCATCTTATCCTACTTCATCATGGGGGCAGTGCTTGTCATAATTTCCTTTGTTTATCAATACTTCAGCAAAAGGCTGGAGCTTAGTATAAAAATACAAAAAGAAGAGGAGAGCAATTAATGAATGCTTATGTTTTAAAAATCATCGCAATTGTTGGTATGGCTTTGCAACATGCCTCCCTTGTGTTGGGGGATGCAATTCCTGTGCCTTTGCATTTCCCTTTCCAATTTGCAGGGGGTTTCACTTTCCCTATTATGGCTTTTTTGCTTGTGGAAGGGTATCGCAGAACCTCTAATGTTAAGGCTTATGCCATACGCCTTGGGGTTTTCGCCTTGGTGCCACAACCCTTTTACATGTGGGCTTTTGGCACGTGGTTTGGCTTTAACATTATGTTTATCCTTGTTCTCGGGGTTTTATCCCTTATGCTTTATGACCACACAAAAGGCGGGGCGGTGTTTTGGGTCGCCTTCATCCCTTATGCTTTGCTAAGCTTCCTTGCTGATTGGGGCATTGTTGGGCCTGTGATGATATTGCTGTATCACACAATACAAAAAGAAGGTGCGCGGCGCACCCTCTCCCCCATTCTTGCAGGGGCTTATAATTTTGCTTTTATGTTGCTTTTGGTGGCATGCGTCGCCGCCATTAACGCCATCATGCCTGGGGTGATGGAAGAGGCACTTGCATACGCAGGCGCAGAGGTTAACCCTCTTGTTGCCGCGGCGGGATTGTTATTCCCTGTCGGTTCCATCCTGTCTTTGTTCTGCATCCGCGCCTATAATGGGGAGCGAGGGCCAAGCATGAAATATTTCTTCTACGCCTTCTACCCCGCTCATTTAGCCATTTTGGGGCTGTTCTCCTGGCTCTTCATCTAAATTAACCTGGGGCTTTTCTAAGGTCAAACGCCCTAATTTCCCACCTCGGTACTCATCAAGGAAAATAACGGCGGTGCGCAGCAGGTCTGCCCCGCCGTCTTTTAATTTAAAGCCCCGCACCTCTGAAATTTTAAGCAAAACCTGGTCAGGCGTGTCCTCGGGATGGGGCTGAAATTTATACCGCTCTGCAATATTATCGTAGCTCATTTTTTCGATTAGGGCAAGAGCCAATTTCTCTCTGTCTAAAATATTATCGTTAATAGCTCCTGTGATTGCAAGGTTTAGCCCCCCATCAACCTTTGGCCACAAAATCCCTGGGGTGTCCAGCAGTTCAAAATCCTTTGAAATGTTTATCCACTGCTTACCTTTGGTAACGCCAGGTTTGTCTGCCACTTTCGCCATGTTCTTCCCTGCATATCTGTTTATCATGGTAGACTTGCCAACATTTGGCACACCAACAATCATAGCTCTGATAGGCACAATGAGCCGCCCACGAGCCTTGCCGCGGGCAATTTTTTCAGCCATCAGCTGCCTTGCTAGGGCTTCCACTTGCTTCAAGCCCGCGCCCCCGTTAGCATTGGTTACAGCAACCTCAAAACCAAGCTTTTCATAATGAGCCTTCCAAGCCATATTGCCTTTTTCGTCAGCCAAATCCGCCTTGTTAAGAACCACAATACGCTTTTTATTCTTAGCCAGCTCGTCAATATCAGGGTTTTTAGAAGAATTTGGGATTCTGGCATCCAAAAGCTCTATAAGCACATCAACCAACTGCAAATTTTCCCGCATCATGCGCAATGCCTTGGTCATATGCCCAGGATACCACTGGATTTTTGTTAAATCGCTTTTATCCATTATCAATTTGCCCCCATTTTGTTAAATCGCTTTTATCCATTATCAATTTGCGCCCAAAATGTTAAAAAATTCATCTGTCTGCGCCCAACTGTGGATTTTCCAGCGGTCCTGCCAATCCATTTGCAGATAGTACACCCGATACATATCCCCCATATATTCAAAAGGGTGGCGGAAAGGGTGGCGAACCTCCACAAGGGCGGTGCGTCCGTCAACATAATCCAATGTAAACTCATAAACATGGGAACGACGGGGAGAAAGCCCGTAATAATCCATAATAACAAGGCTTTCCCTTAAATTGTTAAGCTGTTGCTGGGCAGTTAGCAGCCCTGCCAATTCATCTGTAAACAGGCTTCTTTGAAAATTTATGGCGCGCAAAAACATGTCCTCTTCCGCAATAAAACCTCCGTGGAGAAACAGAACCGTTTCAGCATAAAGCTCCAACAAAGCCCGCGGTGTGGAGGGATAGTCGTTTTCCATATCCCTGCCTATGGTTTGGTTGTAAAGCTGTTGGGCGGTGTGCCTGCGCTCGTGTACAAAGGGCGTTTCCATAGCGTCTTGAGTGGTTACAGCATACCAAGCAATGCCGCCGATAAGCCCAAGCCCCACAATTAAAATAAGGATGAAGGGCACTATATGTTTTCGCTGTTTTTTCATCAAATCACCTCAGGTTAGGAAAAAATTGTCTGTCTTAACTCTATTATACCAAGACACACTAAGAAAAACAAGCAGGAGAGGAGAAATTATTTTGAAAAGTTTGAAAATGGGGCTTTTGACAACGGCAGTTTGCGCTTTGGTGGCTATGTCTGCGGGGCAAAAAATTGTTGTAATTGATGCGGGGCATGGGGGCTGGGACCCTGGCAAAGTAAGCAGCCAAAACCACGAAGAAGCAGAAATTAACCTTGCCATTGCAGGGCTTTTGCAAACATATTTGGAAGGGGCAGGGGCAACAGTTTTCACCACCCGCGCTGATGATGTCGCCTTGGGAGATACAAAGCAAACAGATTTGCGGGCAAGGAGCAACATGCCAGGGGATATGCAAGCAGACTTGCTTGTGTCCATTCACCAAAATGCCTTCAACAAGGCAAGTGTGCGGGGGGCGCAAACCTTTTACTACGAAAGCTCAGAAGAAAGCCAGAAACTGGCAGAAGCCATCCAAGCCCAAATAAAGAATTTTTTGGATGAAGAAAACCGCATGGAAGCCAAGGCAAACACCAGCTACTACCTTCTTAAACAGTCCTCCACACCTGCGGTTATTGTAGAGTGTGGTTTTCTTACCAACCACGATGAAATGATGAAGCTGGCAAGCGAGGATTATCAGCAAAAAGTTGCTTGGTCAATTTATTTAGGGATTTTAGATTATTTCGCCCGCTAAATTATAGTATTTCACCGTCATGCAGGGTTATGGTGCGCCCAGTTTCCTTTGCCAACTCGCGATTGTGGGTAATTAAAATAATGGTTTTGCCATGTTCTTTATTCAAACGATGAAAAATGTCCATAACCAGGCGGCCCGTGGCAGAATCTAACGCCCCCGTAGGCTCGTCTGCAAGAAGTATGGCGGGGTCGTTTGCCATGGCGCGGGCAATTGCCACCCGCTGTTTTTGTCCTCCGCTAAGCTCCGAGGGCTTGTGGCTTGCCCTGTCGCTCATTTCCACCATTTCCAGCAGTTGCCTGGCGTGGCGTATTCGCCGTTCTGCCCCCATGCCTCCATATAGCATAGGCAATTCCACATTGCGCAGGGCTGACGAGCGGGGAATAAGGTTAAAGGTCTGGAAAACAAAGCCAATTTGCTGGTTACGAATGTCCGACAATTGATTATCACTTAATTCTGCCATATCCTGCCCTTTTAGGTGGTAAGACCCGCCCGTAGGTCTGTCAAGTGCTCCAATTATGTTCATCAGCGTGGATTTGCCGCTGCCCGATTGACCAACAATGGACACAAATTCTCCCGTTTCAACGGTTAAATTTATGCCCTTTAGGATTTGCAATTCGTTGGGAGTTCCCACATAAAAGTTTTTGGTGATGCTCTGCATGTTTATCATGGTATAACCGCCACTTCCATGCCAGAGCTGACTAGGTTGGCGTTGTTTATCACAACCGCCCCTTCTGTTAGCTCTGGGCTTATAATTTCTAGCAAAAAATCCGCTTCCAAGCCAGTTTGAACGCTTTGCCTTACAGCTCTTCCGTTTTCCACCACAAAAACATGGTCGCCGCCTTCGTCTGTGGCAACTGCATCAAATGGCACAGCAAAAACCCCATGCCTTTGCTCCGAATTTACATTAAGTCTTGTGGTCATGCCAATTGCAAGGGGGGTTCTGGGGTCTAAGGATATTTCAGCCCCAAATTCCACAGAGCCGTCAGGGTTATGGTTAGCAGAAGGGTCTATGCTGACAATTGTGCCATGAAAAACCGAATCCCCAGTGGCATCACTGCGAATGTCCACGCCCATGCCAACACCTACGCTTGCCACGTCATGCTCTCGCATACTGGCAACAATGCGCAAATTATTTGTATCTTCTATAGTAAAAAGCAGACCTTGAGCAGGTGAACCAAGGCGAGCATTTGCGTAGGTTATTGTCCCAGAGATTGGTGCGCGTATTGTGGCTTCTTCTAACTGATGCTCCAAGCGCAAAAGGGTGATTATTTGGGCTTCTGACATATAATCTTGCATATTCTGAAACCCTGCACCTGGCAGATTGGTCATACCCTGTAGGGCATCGCTGGCTTGCTGGGCGATTTCTAGGTTTATCCTTGCAACCTCTACCGCCAAAGCAAGCCCTGCTTCAACCAAAACAAGCCCTGTCTGGGCTTCGTTGTACAGAGTTTGAGCGGCATTTGCTTCTTCTGGAGATTCCGCATTTTCCAAAATCTCCCGCGCCACATTAACGGCAAAACGCCCCGCTACTAGCATGGGATGGTTGTCATTATGCAGGTCTAGCATGGCGTTAGCGTGTGCCGTTTCAGCCATTTCCAATTGGGCTAACGCCAGCTGGATGGGATGGTCAAGGTCAACTGCGCCTACAGCCGCTCCGACGGCATTGGGAAGGGTCGCTTGCAAAAGCATCATCTCCAACTGCAAGTCGGTGGTGTCCAAAATAGCTAAAATTTGACCTTCATAGACCACATCACCAACACCCACAAGCACATTTTCCACAGCAAGACCCAAATTTGCACTTACATCACGCACATTAAGGCTTTCCACACTGCCCCTCAAAGGCACTGTTCTGCTAAGGGTTGTCCGAGCCAAGGTTGTGGTGGCAACAGGCTGCCCTTCACCACCACTTACTGCCACAGCAATTACCACAATCAAAATAACAACCAAAACCCCCGCGGAAGCTCCGACCAGGGTTTTCATTTTCTTATCCATGGCTTTTAATGAGGTCAACAATCCTATCCAAATCCTCCCCAGAGAAATAATTAATTTCAATTTTACCGCCGCCGCCTGAGGTTTTGCTCTCCTTGATATTAACACGAGTGCCAAGGGCATCACGCAAATCTGCTTTATATTTATTGCGGATTTCTGCCACAGCGGGATTTTCTTCGGGGGGCGCCATATCTTCTGGGTTTTCCCCTGCTTCTAATTGGGCGGTGTAACGGCGCACAAAATCCTCTGCTTGGCGCACATTCATGCCCTGCTCTACCATTTTGCTTGCCGCATCAAACTGGGCATCCCCTGCTTCGATGGATAAAATAGGTTTTGCGTGACCCATTGTCAGCTTCTCTTCACTAATCATGTCCAAAACCCTTGGGTCTAAACGCAAAACACGCATAGAATTGGAAATGTGGCTTCGGCTTTTGCCCACTCGCTTTGCCAAATCCTCTTGGGTCATGTCAAATTCTTCTGTTAGGCGTTTGTAGCAGTTTGCCTCTTCAATGGGGTTAAGGTTTTGACGCTGGACATTCTCGATTAGGGCAATTCCTAGTATTTCAAAATCCGTATAATTGCGTATAATGGCGGGAATTGTGGACAGCCCCGCAAGCTGACTTGCGCGCCATCTTCGCTCCCCAGCCACAATCATATATCCCCCGCCTTCACCTCGGGGGGTGACTATTAAAGGCTGTACCACGCCAAATTCTTTAATAGATTCAGATAATTCTTCTAATTCTTCATCACTGAAAACCTTACGGGGCTGGTCTGGATTTGGTTTAATTTTCATTATATTTATTTCTGTTGCTTCCCCAACCCCTTCCCCGCTGACAGTTTGGTTCAAATCATCACCGAAGCCGATAAGGGTGTTAAGCCCTCTGCCTAAACCTTTTTTCATATGCTAGAACCTCCTGTCTATAACTTCCTTGGCAAGGGATTTGTAAGCCTCGCTTCCCTTGGATTTTGGGTCGTACATGGTAATGGGCAACCCGTGGCTTGGGGCTTCCGAAAGCCTTACACTGCGTGGGATTACGCTGTCGTAAACCTTCTCATCAAAATTTGTCCGCACCTCGTTTACAACGTCAGCGGAAAGGTTTGTCCGCGGGTCATACATCGTGAAAACGATACCTTCAATCTCAAGCTTTTTGTTAAGACGCTTGCGGACAAGGCTAATGGTGTACATAAGCTGCCCAAGCCCCTCCAAAGCAAAATATTCGCATTGTATCGGCACAAGCACCGTGTCAGATGCCGTCAGCGCGTTAACCGTCAGCACATTAAGAGATGGCGGACAGTCAATCAAAATAAAATCATAAGTGTATTTTAAATCCACCAGAAGGCGTTTTAAAATAAACTCCCTCTCCTCGTGGTCAATTAGCTCAATTTCCGCTCCTGCAAGCTCCACCTTGGCAGGTAAAAGATACAGGTTATCTACCTGGGTGCGGTAAATTGCCTCGTCAAGGCGTTTTTCCCCTACCAAAACCTCATAAAGGCTGGCAGACAGGCTGCGCTTGTCCATGCCAAGCCCGCTTGTGGTGTTTGCTTGGGGGTCAATGTCAATCACAAGCACCTTTTTGCCTGCACCTGCCAAACAAGCAGACAAGTTTATTGACGTAGTGGTTTTCCCCACGCCCCCCTTTTGATTTGCAACAGATATAATTCTACCCCTCATTTTTATCCTACTTTCTTTTGTGCGTTTTACAGTTACAATAATTATAACATACAAAAATAAAACATGCAACAACTATATAGTCAATCCGCCGTCCAGGGTGATGATTTGTCCGTTTATATAGCCAGAATTTACTAAAAAATCCACAGCTTGGGCAATTTCTTCTGGTTTGGCAAAGCGTTTAAGGGGGATTTCTGATGTTAAATCTGCCTTTTCATCTGGGTCAAGAAAGTTGTTCATCTCGGTTTCCACCACGCCGCAAGCAATGGCGTTAACGGTAATGCCCGCCCCGCCTACCTCCTTAGCCAGTGCCTTTGTAAATGTGTCCACACCGCCTTTTGTGGCAGAATAGACGGCTTCACAACTTGCCCCCACCCTGCCCCAAATGGAAGATATATTAATAATTTGACCATAACCTTGACCAAGCATCTGCCTAACCGCCAAATGACTGCAATTTATCACCCCGCCTAGGTTTGTGTTGATTAATTCGTGCCAAACTTCGGGGTTGGTGTCGGCAAAGTATCCCACATGGGATAATCCTGCGTTGTTTATCAGCACATCAAGACCGCCAAACTGTAGTATCACTTCCTCAAATAACCCTTTGCAATCGGCATAATCGCCAACGTCACCATTAAGTGACAAAACCCCCTCAAGCCCGCCCTTGCGGGAGCAAACAGCCACTTTATAGCCCTTTTCGGTAAAATATAAAGCCATGGCGCGCCCGATGCCCCTTGTGCCGCCTGTAATAAAAATTCGCATATTTTTACATCTCCTTGACTTTATGAAGTCTTTATGATATAATAGCTGTCAGTGTCAATTTGGAGGTTATTATGTTCCAAACAGTTTTAACCAATTTGATACCAATGGGAATCATCATGGCGATTGGTGTTATCGCACGTAAATTAAGACTTATTAACGATGAAATATCAAACGGCATGACAAAAATTTTAATTAACATTACCCTGCCTGCCATGCTTATCATGGGTATGCAACGGGAATTTTCCGCAGAGCTTTTAGGCGGCGGTTTGATGGTTATGGCATTGTTTTCTGTGCAAATCCTGTTGTCATGCGGTTTGGGATTGCTTGTTGCCAGGCTGTTAAAATTACCAAAAGACAGGCGTGGCGCATTTGGGGCATCGCTTGCCTTTGGCAACGTGGGCTTCATGGGCATACCTATGATTGTAGCCATTTTTGGCGACGAAGCCCTGTTTTACGCGGCAATGGCGCAGCTGCCTTTTACCCTTCTTCTGTTTTCCTTAGGAACGGGAATTATGGCGCAAAAAGGAGTCGCAAAATCAAAATTCCGCCCCAACACGCCATTTGTCGCCATCTTGTTAGGTTTTGTGATGTTTGTGGTTCAATTGGAAATACCCAACACAATGGCAATCACCCTAAACCACCTGGGCGGCATGACAACCCCTCTATCTATGCTGATAATTGGCGCGATGATTGCCAAGCAAAAACCAAAACAGCTAGTTGGTGATAAAACAGTGCTTGTTTTGGCAATGCTAAAGTTAATTGCTGTGCCTGCCATCACATGGCTTGCTCTTGTTTTCTTTTTGCAGGATACCTTAGCCCTTGGTGTATTAGTGATTTTAGGGGCGTTGCCTACGGCTGTTATGGTCGTCATGTGTGCCAAAGAGAATATGGACGCATCAGAATACGCATCTAAAGCCGTATTCGTCACAACAGTGTTGTGCCTTGCAACCCTACCCCTTATAAGCTTGATTTTATAAATGTTAGGAGAATAATGTGACACAATTAACCCCAGAACCAACCCCACAAAGAAACATCTTCATAATCTTTGGACAGGGCTTTTACCTGTATTTTAAATCGGCAAAATTTCTTTTAGCCATGACGGTTTTGGCATTTTTGCCCGTGTTTGTTTTCCGCATGTTTTTGCCCAGCCATTATGCAGAGGCTTTCGCAGAATTTAGCGTGCTGTGGCAATATTACGTTGGCGGGGGGCAAATGTACACCGCTGATTTGATAGCGGCGGCAGGTAATGGCGCGTCAATTTACGCCCTGCTGCACTTTGCTGTAGGTCTTGCATTTCTGCCCCTGATGGTGGGGGCAACCACCTACCTCGCCTCCTGTAAATTAGAGGACAAACAGCCAAATTTCAATGATATGTTCGCCCAGGTAATGCCCCGCTTCCCTGGTATGCTTGCAACCACAGCCATTGTGGCAGGGCTTATGTTTGGGTTGCTGGTTTTAACTGGCGGCACGTTTTTTGTGGGCATCCCCATATACTTTATGGTGACTCTAATCTTTTTCATGCATGTAACGGCAGATGTGGGCCGTTGGGGTCTTAACGCCATGTCAATCAGCCGTTTTTTGGTGCGGGGGCGATGGTTTAAAGTGTTTTTCATCACCTTGCTAATCCTCTTAACTGGCATGGGAACTTTTGTGATATTAACGGCTTTCGGAGGCCTTTTAGGGGTATCTGCCAGCCCCTTTGCAGAACTTCCTTTCTTCCTGGCGCAACAGTTTGTCCTTTCATACTTTATGTTGGTTTTTGCCCTTTGGTATTTTGACACAAAAAGCTTACACCAACGCAACCTGGAAGCTATGGAAAAAATGGTCTTTCAGCAGTTGAAAGACCATATGGAAAACTTTGATTTTCCCGAACGCCCTAAAGACAACTCTCAAGATAACGATAAGTCGTAAAAGTAGAATATAAGGGCGATGGAGTTTGACACAGCCACGAGCCACAACCAAACACAAATAGGCATCGCAATAACATACCTAAAGCCATCTCATAAGGTTTTAGGTTTTTTATTGTCTTATTATTTTCATACCGACCCCAACTCTGCAATGGCAGACATTACGGTTTGGGCAAGGTCGTTTAACTGCTCAGAATTAACTTTCGCTCCATAATGCTCTTCAAAGCTAATGGGTTCGCCTATGTTTACATGTATGGGCGAAAACATTTTGAAAGTAGATTGGATATAAACGGGAACAACGGGAGCTTGTCCTTTGATGCCAAACAAAGCCACTCCCGCCTTGTAATCTGCCGTATCTAGCTCTTCTTGGCGGCCGCCTTGCATAAAAATACCAATGGTCTTGCCCTTTTTTAATGTGCCAACAACCCTTTTAAGGCTGTCCATGCTGGGCTTTTCGCGGTCAATTGGTATTGCGCCAAGCCCCATAAACAGGCTTGCAAAAAATTTGCCTTTAAACAGCTCTTTCTTCGCCAAAAAGTGGACAGGCTTGGGGGATATAAGCCCCAAAACCACTGTATCATGGTAACTGCGGTGGTTGCAACATAAAATTACCCCGCCTTCCTTGGGTATGTTTTCTGCCCCCGTAACCTTAGTTTTAAAAAATATTTTGTATACAAAGCTTACAACCGTCTTTGCAAAGGCATAAAACATTTGCCTACTTCCTTTCATTGATGATTTTTATAAGAACTTCCAAGGTTTCTTCTTTGTTTAGGTTGCTTGTGTCAATTACATGAGCGTCTTCTGCCACTTTTAAAGGGGAAGAGGCGCGATTCATGTCTTGGTG
>WQSI01000018.1 GCA_009787945.1 Defluviitaleaceae bacterium | reverse complement strand
AACGTCCTTTCAATCCCATGCTGCTATCGGTCAAAACGCCCTTACGCCCTCTGGCGACGGGCTTCCCTCTGCACCATGGGTTTCAAGGTGCGTTTGCTATATCCCATTCAAACTTGACAACTGCGCCAGTTTCAACGTTTATATAAAACTCAATATCATATCCGCGCCCACGCAGATTTGGGTCGCTTCTGAAGGTAAGTTCCCAAACCCACTGACCCCTCTCCCAATCCATGCCAGAATCGCCATGATGAACAGCACCAGTCATGCCCCTTTGGGCTAAATCTGCATAAGCAATGCGGATGGCTTCGTCCATGGAAACAGCTGGATTTTGGGGTCTGTGACCTTGTTGGCTGCTCTGACCTCCGCCACCTTGATTGCCCTGGGTTACTGGAGGTGCAATATGCGTTGGATAAGACGGCGAAACAACTGGTATTTCGCGGCTGGTTAAATGGACTACGCTTGTGGCTTCGTCCCATGTCACATCAAAGCCCACCGCTTCCGCTACGTCACGGGTGGGCAGGTAAGTTCTGCCGTCAAATATAAATGGTTGGTTTTCTAGCTGAACCATCACTCCATCAACGGCAACGCCAATGTTTCTAAAATTTACGGTTATATTTTCTTGGGCAACACGGGCAACGGCTGGCACAGCAATAGCAACAACCCCAACCAGCAAGCCACCAATAACAGCACCCTTTAGCCTTTCTTTCATTTTTGTGTTTGACATAATATTTTCCTCCTTGTTTTTTGAAATTTTATGGCAAAAAATCCAAAACCTCTACGTTTAGCACTTCTGACGTGTATATATCCACATGAAACTCGCTGGTTGTGCCGTTAACCTCAATTACAACATCCCAAACCAATGCACCGCCAAAAATGCTTATATAGCCGTCCAAAACCCGCACACTTTCATTTGTCGCGCCTTGATGGCGTAAAAACGCGTCAACCGCTTGTTCCATATTAATACGCAGATTTGGTTCAGAAACCTGCCCCGTGACAGCGTTTACGTATTTGTTAAGCCGCTGACCTTCCAATGTAAAATAAAATTCCCAAGAAAGATGATTTCCGACCCATTCCTCTTCGATGATTAGGTCGTTTAAGTCGTATAAATTAACATTCATATGGGCGATTAGGATTTCCAAGGCATCCCCCCTGCCCATAAATTCCACAGGTTGCGATGACGACACAACAAAAACCGAGCCAGAGAAAACCATAACCCCAATAACCAGAGCGGGAAGGACAAAAGCCACCTTACGTGCTGGTCTATCAGCTGACATCACCGCTTCCATGCGCTGACGCAAACCGCCCTTGCTGCTGTAAAAGCAAGTTGACAAAGCGGTTTTCTTGCTCCTTTTGTCGCCAATCATGTCCATTATAATTTCGGCATAAAACTGGCGGTTATCCATTTCGTTGCCCATTTTCGCCATAACGGCTTGGTCGCAAGAAGCCTCACAATCTGCTTGTTTTACCTTGTTCATTAAATAAACAGCGGGGTTAAACCAGTTTAGGCTGGCGGCAACCACGGACAGAAGCTTGATGAAAAGGTCACCCCGCCTGTGGTGAACAAGTTCGTGACAGAAAATAAGTTCTAACTCTTCCGTTGCGAAATCGTCATGGGGCAAAAGTATGGTGGGGCGTGCAAATCCCACAATCATAGAGGTGGACACGAAGCCACATACCTTTAGACGTATATTTTTGCTAGAAAGTTCCATATTTGACAGCATTGATTTTAATAGTTCCTCTGTGGCATTTGAGGGGTCAGCACCCCAACGCTTTATCAGCCCCCAAAAGCGGATATACCGCCAAATGTGGAAAAGCAAAATTGCAACAGCAACACCAAACCAGATAATTGCCAAAACATCCCATAAAGACAAGGGTTGGGTGGTGGTGATTAGGATTTGCTCCCCTCCCCCAACCATTTGTTCTTGACCGAATAGAAACTCTTGGTTCACAATTGACTGATTGGTTGTGTGGTTAGCAGGCATCTGCAAGCCAAATAACCCTCCGCCAATAATAGGGCGGAAGGGGATTACAAGCCCAATCAAAATCACCACCCACACAAAATACCGCAAGTGAGGGGTAAAAACCTTGGGAAAAAGCCTTCTCAACAGCATTACAACCAAAATAATCAAGCCCATCACAAACGAAGATATTAAAAACGAAAGGAAAAACTGCCCCATGGCTTCACTCCCTTTCTCTTAGCCATTTTTTCAGCTCTTCTAGGTCCTCTTTGGTCATGCTTTTGCCGTCATACATGGTTTTGACCAAACTTCCAACAGAATTTCCGCGGTAACGCGACAAAAACTCCCCCGTTTCCACCTCCATATAGGTGTTTTCCGTGATAACAGGGCTATAGTTCCGCTCCCTGCCCACGCGACTGCTTTCCAAAAAGCCCTTTTCCATAAGGCGCACAAGCATGGTCAGCACCGTCTGGGGCTTCCAATGGATGCCCTCGTCCAGTTGCTCCATTATTTGGTTTGTGGTCACTGGCGGGTTGCTGCGCCAAATAATCCGCATTAATTCAAATTCCGAATCTGGCAATCTTTTCACTTATATAACCTCACATTCTACGCATGTAGTTAATACTATTTTACATCATCTGTAAAGCTGTGTCAAGAAAAAAGACGCAAGACGCGTCAAAATTCTAAAGGTTTTTTATTTTAAACTCCCGCTGGGTTTCACGGCGCACATCTTTCGCCGCCAGGGTCGCCCGTTTGTCGTATAATTTTTTACCTTTCGCCAGGGCTATGTCAACCTTAACATAAGGGCCTGTAAAATAAATTTTCACAGGAACAATGGTGTAACCGTCTTTCGTTACAGCCCCCATTAGCTTGTTAATTTCGCGGCGGTTTAGCAATAGCCGCCGTTTACGCATAGGGTCTTTTTTGTCCACACCTACTGTTGTGTGGTCGTAGGGGGATATGTGCATACTCACCAAAAAAGCCTGCCCATCCCGAATTTCCACATGGCTATCCCCTACATTGCAACGCCCAAGGCGCAGGCTTTTAACCTCCTGCCCGAAAAGCTCTATCCCCGCTTGAAAGGTTTCTTCTATAAAGTAGTTGTAACGCGCTTTTTTGTTTTGCGCAATTAATTTATATCTACGCTCTTTGCTCATATGACCTCCTTATTTCCTGGGCAATATGGTTAAAATCTCTATAATCTGCCACATCAAGCCATTTCGCCTGGGGCAGTTGATGTTTAAACCAAGTTATCTGGCGTTTGGCAAACCGCCTAGTTCCTTGTTTTATGGCATTTACGGCATCTTCCAGAGTGGCTTTGCCTTCTAAATATGGCACAATCTCCTTATATCCCAGCCCCTGCATTGACACAAGACCAGGGTCATACTGACCTAGCAATGTGCGAACCTCCTCCACAAGCCCTTGCTCCATCATGGTTTCTACCCGCTGATTTATGCGGTTATACAGGCTCTCCCGCGCGGTGTTAAGTATGAATATATCAGCATCATAGGCGGGCTTGCGGGCGCGCTGGCTTTCATTATGCTCGCTAATGGGCTGCCCCGTCACATGGTAAAATTCCAAGGCGCGCATCACCCGCTTTATGTTGTTTTTGTCTAGTTGCTCTGCTGACACTGGGTCATGCTTCGCTAACATGTCAAAAAGTTGGTCTGGGTCTAGGTTTGCCAGTTTTTTGCGGTATTCGGGGTCGGGGTCGGCTTTTTGGTCAAAGTCCACGTCATATAGCAGGGCGTTAATATAAAACCCCGTGCCGCCGCATATTATAGGCACTTTGCCCTGCCCTTTAATTTCTTCAATCAGCCCCTTTGCCCGCTCTTTAAAAATCGCTACATTATAGGTTTCGTCAGGTTGTAACTCGTCAATTAGATGGTGGGGTATGCCCCTCATCTCCTCTTGGGATATTTTGGCAGTTCCCACGTCCATGCCCTTGTAAATCTGCATAGAATCAGCTGAAATAATCTCCCCGCCGAGAAAATGAGCAAGGGCAACTGATGCACCAGTTTTCCCAACGGCGGTTGGCCCACCGATAATTACGATTCTATTGATGCCCTCACCTCCCGCTCTTTTATTGCCATCATCGTCAACATATCTTTTTTGGAGAATATTTCATCTCCAAAAAGGACAGAGTCTTCCAAGTGCATGCGAACATGGCGCATAACCTCTTTAGCAACTTGATAATCAACTCTCTGCTCTTTTGTTAAGGTTTGTTCGTCATAAACCCCGCGAATTTCTATGCTTTCCATGAAATGCATGGCACGCTCTACAAGAGATATGGGCAAACCTGCTATTTTCGCCACATTAATGCCGTGGCTCTTGTCTGTTCCTCCCTCTGTCACCTTCCACAAAAACCTTATATTTCCAGCATCTTCCTCCACCACCATAGACAGGTTAAATGCGCCAGGAATATGACCTTCTGTGGCTGTCAGCTCGTGATAATGGGTAGCAAACATGGTTTTTGCACCGATTTCCTCGGCAATATGTTCCAAAACCGCAGTGGCGATTGCCAAACCGTCCATTGTGCCAGTTCCTCGCCCCACCTCGTCTAGCAAAATCAGGCTGTTTGCGGTGGCATTGGCGATTATGTGGGCAACCTCTGCCATTTCCACCATAAAAGTGGACTGTCCACGGCTTAAATCGTCTGCCGCTCCCACGCGGGTGAAAATTTGGTCACAAATGGCTAAGTTAGCCGAATCCGCAGGGATAAAGCTACCCATCTGCGCCATAATTTGGATAAGGGCAGTTTGCCGCATATATGTGGACTTACCCGCCATATTAGGCCCTGTAATCACAGCGATTTTGCGGTTTTCACCCATAAGTAAGTCATTTGGAACAAAACCCTCGAAAAGCCGCTCAATTACTGGATGTCGTCCGCCTTTAATGTCCAAAACGCCCTCTGTGTTAAGTTTGGGGGCAGTATAATTATATTTACAGGCTATCTCCCCAAGGGATTGCAAAGCGTCTATATTAGCGATAAAATGGGCTGTTTCCTGTATCCTAGAGCCTTCGGCAGACAGCTCTTTCTTTAGCCTGGCAAATAAAGCTTCTTCGAGGTCGGCAACCTCTTGTGTCAGCATCAAAACTTGGGTTTCTAAGGATTTTAGCTCTTCGCTTGTGTACCTTTGGTGGTTGGCTAGGGTTTGCCGCGCTGTGTAGCCCTTAGGCACTTTATCGCGGCTGCTGTTGGGAACTTCGATATAGTAACCAAAAACCTTATTTTGAGATACTTTAAGGCTTTTGATGCCTGTAGCTTCCCGCTGACTATTCTGATAGTTGTCTATTTCATTAAGTGACTGGGATAAACGCCTGCGCAAGTCATCCAAATTAGGGTCAAACCCTTGGGCAAAAACCTTGCCGTCATCAACAGAAATGGCATCTGCAATTTTTTCATAAATGTCCGTTAGTTTATCCATTTCAGTGGAAAAATATGTATTTAAAGACGCTGTGAGGTTGGTTGGCAAGCCCTTAATGGCTTTTAGGGATTTCTCCAAGCTTAAAATATCCCGCGGTAAAATCTGATTATAAGTGATTTTGCCGCAAAACCTTTCTAAATCACCAACTTTTGATAGAATAGAGCGGGTTTGCTCCCGCAGGCTGTTTTTTTCGGCATATTCTGCAACAGATGCCTGCCTTGTGTTAATGTCGTCAAGGCTAACCAAAGGCGACATCATCCACTTTTTAAGCAAACGCCCGCCCATTGGGGTTTTAGTATCGTCCAGCACCCAAAGCAAGCTGCCCTTGCGCTCCCCTCCCAAGGTTTCAAAAAGCTCTAAATTACGGCGTGCAAAGCGGTCAAGGGGCATATAAGTTGCCGAGCTGTATAAATTCAGCTTTGAAATGTGGGAAAGACTGTTTTGCTGGGTTTCCCTTAGATATTCCAACAAAGCCCCTGCCGCAGAAATGGCAGGGCGCGGAATCCCGCCAAAGCTCTGCAATTTCTCCTCCCCAAAATGGTCTGCCAAACGCCCCCAGGCGGCAGTATGCAAAAAAATCCAAAAATGGTAAGTTTTAGCAGGAATGTCAAACTCATCAGGCTTGAAGCCATCCCCTAAAATCAGCTCTGCAGGAGCAATTTTAGCGATTTCGTCTATCAGTTTGTCGCGGTTTTCGAATGTTGTTGCATAAAAATCCCCAGTGGACACATCAACATAAGCCAAGCCAAAACCTGAATTTTCCGCCATTATAGAGGCTATGAACCAGGAGTCGTTTTCCTCTGCAAAAAGGGTACCAGGGGTATAAACCCTTACAACTTGGCGTTTCATAATGCCGTTTTCCACTTCGCCCATTTGCTCACATAGGGCAACCCGATGCCCCATTTCTGCCAACTTGCGTATATATCCCTCGGCAGAATGGTGGGGGATACCGCACATGGGGGCTTTGCCCTGCCCCGTGTCCCGCTTTGTTAGGTGCAAACCTAAAGCCTCCGACACCAGGACGGCATCGTCAAAAAACAGCTCATAAAAGTCGCCAAGGCGAAAAAACACCAAGTCATCTTTATAAGATTCTTTAATTTTAAAATATTGTAACATCATAGGCGACCATTTCATCGGCGACCTCCACAGCAACCGCCGCAACCGCCCAAACCTGAGCTTGTCGGGGCTTCATCAACCCCTGTAACTGTGCGTATCATCCCTACAACGCTTTCCACCAGCACTTGATATTCTGCCCTTGTTCGCAAGAACCTTTCCCTGGCTTCCTCGCTGTCCATATTCTCTTCATATTCGGCAAACCTATGGGCATAATCCTTAGAAATGTCAGAAATTAGAATTTCTTCAGCCAGCCTGCGGGCTTTCTCTTGGTAAATTGTCACATAATCTCTCCAGTCAAATAAAATGTTTTTGCTCCTATAATTTTTACTTTTACAAGCTTCCCGCAAAGGTCGCTGTCGCCCTCAAAATGCACGAGGGAATTGTCGTCAGCACGACCGTGAAGCAAGCCGTCTTTACCAACGCCTTCAACAAGGACTTCTAGCTCACAACCTAGCTTTTCAGCCGAAATTTCCCCTGTGATGCGGTTAACTTCCTCTAAAAGGCGGTTAAACCGCTCTTTGACGACGCTTTCGGGAATTTGGTCATCCATATGGTCGGCAGGTGTGCCTAACCTGCGGCTGTAAATAAATGTAAAAGCCGACGCAAATCTCCCATGGCGCACAATGTCTAATGTGTCCTGAAAATCTTCCTCGGTTTCCCCAGGAAAACCCACCATAATATCCGTTGTAAGGGCTATTCCAGGCACTCCCGCCTTAACTTTGTCAACTAAATCCATATACCATTTTTTGGTATGCTTGCGGTTCATATTTTCCAGTATCTTGTCACTGCCTGCCTGAAAAGGCAAATGCAGATAATTGCAGACCTTGGGCAGGTCACGAATGGCTTCAATAACGTCATCGGTCACGTCTTTTGGGTGGCTGGAGATGAAGCGTATGCGGGCTATGCCCTCAACCTCGCTAACTTTATGAAGAAGCTCCGCAAAGCTGATTCCTCCGTTGTAAGAGTTTACATTTTGACCTAAAAGCATTATCTCACGAACGCCATCATCGGCAAGGGCTTGCACCTCTGCCAAAATATCCTCTGGGCGGCGGCTGCGCTCTCTTCCCCGAACATATGGCACAATACAAAATGTACAAAAGTTGTCACAGCCATACATTATATTTACCCCTGCTTTATAAGGAAATTCCCGCAGGCTTGGCAAATCTTCTATAATCTCTGGTGCTTCCTGCCAAATGTCCACAATTATGCCCTTTGTTTCCAGGCTTGTGTGCAGCAGTTGCGGGAAACGATAAATGTTAAAAGTGCCGAAAATCACATCAACATAGGGGTATGACCCTTTTATTTTTTCCACAACCATATCCTGTTGCATCATACAGCCGCACAAAACCAGCTTCAAGTTTCGGTTTTGCTCCTTACGCACCTTGAAGTTTCCTAAATTGCCATAAAGGCGGTTTTCGGCGTTTTCCCGCACGCAACATGTGTTAAAAATCACCAAATCTGTCGCGTCCTCATCCTCGGTGATGGCATAACCCATTTCTGTCAGCATCCCCGCCAGCTTTTCGGAGTCACGAGCGTTCATTTGGCAACCATAGGTTACGACCATTGCTTTTGGCTGTAACTCTAATTCTTGGTTTATTTTTAGCATTTTATCCACATAATAAGTTGTCCACTTTTCCATTAAAACACAATCCTTTCAAAATCGGTAAAACAAGTATACACTTTTTTTAAAAAAAAAGCAAGTTTCTCTTGACAAATAATTCCGACCTATGCTATAGTAATAATATGTAATTAAAATATATCACTATTATTTATCCAAGGAGGAAAATATTATGACAGTAATGGGAAAAAAGGTAAATCCTTTTGAGGTTGACGCTTTTGTAAACGGCAAAATGACCAAAGTGTCACAAAAAGATTTTGAAGGCAAGTGGGCGGTTTTCTTCTTCTATCCAGCGGACTTTACATTTGTTTGCCCAACAGAATTGGAAGATTTGGCTGATTTGCATGAAGATTTCAAGAAAATTGGTTGTGAAATTTTCTCCGTGTCCACAGACACCCACTTTACTCACAAAGCTTGGTGGGAAAGTAGCCCTGCTATTAAAAAAGTAAAATATCCAATGCTTGGCGACCCTGCCCACATCATTTCTGAAGATTTTGGTGTGCTTATACCTGGTGTTGGCTTGGCACGCCGCGGAACTTTTATCGTTAGCCCAGAAGGCGAGATTATCGCTTACGAAATCGCGGCTGACGGCATGGGTCGCGTTGCCAGTGAAACCCTTCGCAAAGTTCAAGCTGCTCAATTCTTGCGTGAAAACCCAGATTCTGTTTGCCCTGCAAAATGGAAGCCTGGCGACGAAGTTTTGAAACCAGCAAAATTGTTAGGTGCTTTGGAAGAAGCCGACTTCTAAAAATCTCTTAAAAACGGAGGTTTGTTATGAAAGTTTATGATATGTTAATAATCGGCGGCGGCCCTGCGGGGCTGTGCGCCGCTATTTATGCGGGACGCGCAAAGCTTAATGTGTTGGTCATTGAGTTCTCGCGGCTTGGCGGAAATATTATGCTTGCCAAGGAAATCGGCAATTATCCTGGTGTGCCAGACGGCAACGGCCCAGACCTTACAAAGGTTATGGTGGAACAGGCAAAGTCTTTTGGTGCGGAAATGATTACTGATGACATTATGTCTGTTGACTTTAGCGACGACGTTAAATATCTTCGCGGCAATTTTGGTGAATATTACGGGCTTTCTGTAATTGTTGCCACAGGTATGCGCCGTAACAAGGCGGGATTTGCTGGCGAAGCAGACTTTTCTGGGCGCGGTGTTGCATATTGTGGCACATGTGACGGCGGTTTCTTTGCTGGAAAGGATATTTTTGTTGTAGGCAGCGGGCTTGCGGCGGCGGAAGAGGCGATTTATCTTACCCGCTACGGAAAAACCGTCACTGCAATTGTCGGCGAAGAAAACTACACTTGCCCTGCGGAGCTTGCCGATAAGATTAAGCAAAATCCTAAAATAAAAACCCATTTTAACACCGACATTATCCATGTTAAGGGGGATGATGTGTTAAAAGAAGCTCGTTTCAAAAACAAGGAAACGGGGGAAGAATGGGATTATCACGTGTCTGATGATGACCATACCTTTGGCGTGTTTGTTTTTGGCGGTCAGCAGTCTGTCAGCCAAGTTTTCAGCGGGCAAATCGCAATTGACCCTCAAGGGCGCATCCCCACTGATGAAGAAATGCAAACCGATAAAACGGGGGTTTATGCCGCGGGAGATGTTCGCCCTAAACGCCTTCGCCAATTGGTGACGGCAATGTCTGACGGGGCAATTGCTGCCACTCACGCCGAAAAATATATCAGCGAGTTAAAGGAACGCCTTGGTGACGACATCAAGCCGAAAGAGCGCGCTTCCGAGCATCATGTGGCTCAAGACGCTGATGGCGGCACAGAAAACCTGTTTGACGCGGACATGGTCGAGGAAATCAAGCAGATGCTGGGTGGTTGCGAAACGAGAGTCACTGTTGCTGCCATTTTAAAAGATGGTTGCGAAGAATCAGCTAAAAAGCGTGAGTTCTTAGAGCAATTTGCAAAGGCAACTGACAAAGTTGACGTGAAATTCTATAAATCTGGCGAAAACACTGCCCTTGAGGGGCAAATTCCAGATGGAATATTACCTGCCATTGTACTTTTGGATGAAAATGGTAATAGCTCTGGAATTTATTACCATGGCGTGCCTGGTGGCCACGAATTCCCCTCGTTTATCCTAGGGATTTATAATGTGGCAGGTCCTGGGCAAAAAATCAGTGAAGGGGGCAAGGCTCAAATTAAAGCCTTGAAACCGCAGAAATTGCAAGTGGCAATTTCCCTTTCCTGCGAAATGTGCCCAGAAGTTGTTCAGCATTGCCAGCGCATAGCGGCGATAAATCCAGATATAACAACCCAAATGCTAAACCTACGCCTGTATCCAGACATACAAAAGCAACATTCTATAATGTCCTTGCCTGCCTTGATTGTTGACGGCGAAAAAGTCATCTTTGGCAAGAAAAGCATCGGCGAAATAGTGGAGATATTGGGTTCTTAGGTTGTTTGGTAATATTAACGAAAACCTTAACCACCTTGTTCGTTATGACAAGGTGGTTTTTGGCAGGAGTGTGATTTTATGGGTATTTTGCTAACAATTGCCTACGACGGCACAAATTACAATGGGTGGCAGATTCAGAAAAATGGCGTTACCGTCTGCGGCGCGCTTTCTGAAGCTTTGACCCAAGTGTTAGGGGGCGAAAACTTCTCTGTTCTTGGGGCAAGCCGCACAGATGCAGGGGTTCACGCCCTTGGTCAGCGGGTTCATTTAATGACGGAGGGCGAAACCCGCGTGCCTTTAGAAAAGTTGCCCCAGGTGATAAATTCGGCTTTGCCAAGGGATATTGCAGTCAATGATGCGATTATCGTTTCTGACAGCTTTCATCCCATCCGTGATGCTAAATCAAAAACATATGTTTACAAAATCCACAACCACCTACACCGCAACCCCTTGATGTGGCGATATTCCGCCCAGGTCAAAACACCGCTGAACCTCAAAATGATGCAGTCTGCCTGTGAATATTTTGTGGGGGAGCATGATTTTGCCGCCTTCTGCTCTACTGGTTCATCCGTTAATTCTACAGTGCGCACAATTTATTCGTTGAGTATTTCAGAAAATGATGGTCTTATGGAAATCTGCATTAATGGCAACGGGTTTTTGTACAATATGGTGCGAATTATTGCAGGCACACTGGTAGAGGTTGGTGGGGGGAAAATTCACCCAAACCAAATTCCCGAAATAATGAAGGCAAAAGATAGAACCCAGGCAGGGAAAACCATGCCACCACAAGGTTTAACCCTGGTGGAGGTTTTTTATTGATTTTCTAATAAAAGCTTCTTATCGTTTTACCCTCCAAATATCATAAGCGGCGATTAGACCGCAACCAACGGCATACATAACAATATCCCACGGGTCAAAGGTTGTGCCGATAGCCACACGGAAAAACCTGTTATCGCCAAGCCCTAATAAGTATATCAAGCCGAAATATTGCCCAATTTCCACCGCAACAGCAAAAGCGAGGATTGCCAAGGGTAACCATCGCCAGCTATTGCGCACAAAAATACGTATGGTGGTGTAAATTAGTATGACAATTAGAACATCGCCAAAGTGGTAACGTATGAACCCGCCAGGCATCCACAGGGCGATTGCCACAATGGCAACCAGAAGCGTAAGGGTTGCCGCCAAATATTTCCAGTTGAATTTCATCTGCACCTTATGCTCACCCCCATGTTGCCCAAATGTCAGGCTGGTAGCCGATTGTGGCAAGCTTGCCATTGCGGACAATTGGGGTCTTAAACATGCCTGGATTGTCAATAAGCCGCTGCTCTATGTCCTCTTTGCGGGCAAGGTGGGCTATGAACTGGGCTTCATACTCTTTCGACCCTTCGTCAATTAGGGCTTCCATGCCCCCAACGGCGGATTTTACGCTGTTATATTCCCCTTTGGACAGCCCAAACTTGCCAACTTCCACAAATTGGAATTTTATCCCTCGCTCTTTGAAATATCTTTGGGCTTTTTTGGTGTCAAAACACTTAGCCTTACCGAAGATTTGAATGTTCATTTTCCCCACCCCAGCTATATTTTCTTAACCCAAAATTCAGCAGGCTCACCGTTAATGTCCCAAGCTTTATGGAATCCCGCGTCATCCCCTGTGCCGTAGGTGATGGAAGCAGACAGCACCTCCGCATTTATAAACCTTGCGTTTTTGGTGATAATGTCGGTTATTTTGTCGCTTCCTGTATAGGCAATGGTTATTTTGTCTTGCACTTCAAAATCAGCTTCTTTGCGCATGGTCTGGATTTTGGAGATGACCTCACGAACAAAGCCTTCTTCAATTAGCTCTGGTGTCAGCTCTGTGTTTAAAACCACCAAAAAGCCGTCTGCCATATTGCTTGCATGGTTTTCTGTTTGGATTTCTTCAACCAGCACATCCGCCATAGTTAGGTGGATTTCTTCTCCCTCTATGTTTAGGCTAATCCCCTCCCCTGCAAGGTCAGCAAAAAGCTTGTTGCCATCCCCTTCCGCTAGGGCTTGTCCAATTTTCGGGAGAATTTTGCCGTGTTTTGGCCCAAGAATTTTTAGGTTAGGTTTTATTTTGCGCCCAACCATATGCCCCGCATCTTCAAGGATTTCTACGGCTTTTACATTAAGCTCCTCGCCAATAATGGTTAGGTAGGCAGGGGTCAGCTCCATTCCGCCTTTTGGCTGAACATACATTTTCGCAAGAGGTTGGCGGTTTTTGATGTTTGCAGTGTTCCGCGCCGCACGCCCTGCGCTGACAATACTTAGCACCGCACCCATGTTTTCTTCCAAGTCTGGCAAAATGAGGGCTTCGTCATATGTTGGGAAGTCACATAAATGGACAGACTGAGGGGCATCACAATCATCCCCAAAGACAACCAAATTTTGGTAAATTTGCTCTGCCATAAAGGGGATATATGGAGCGCACAGCTTTGACAGGGTTGTCAACGCGGTGTATAGGGTCATGTAGGCGTTTATCTTATCCTGCTCCATGCCAGATGCCCAGAAACGCTCACGGGAGCGGCGAACATACCAATTTGACAAATCGTCAACAAATCTGGCAATTTCTCTGGAGGTTTCTGTTAGTTTATAATCCGCAAGCCCTTCATCAACCCGCTTTATCAGCGTGTTAAGGCGGGAAATTAGCCATTTATCAAGCTCTGGCAGGGTTTCGTAATCTAGTTTATGTTTGGTTGCATCAAAATTGTCAATCCCTGCGTAGAGGATGTAAAAAGCATAGGTATTCCACAAAGTTCCTAGGAATTTGCGCTTTACCTCGTCAAGGGCATTGCGGTCAAATCGGTTAGGAAGCCATGGAGCAGACGCGCTAAAGAAGTACCAACGCACCGTGTCCGCCCCCACCTCCTCCACAATATCCCAGCTGACAACATTCCCCTTAGACTTGCTCATTTTAACGCCCTTATCATCAAGACCATGCCCAAGGACAATCACATTTTTGTAAGGCGCTTTGTCAAAAAGCAGGGTGGAAATTGCCATAAGGGTGTAGAACCAGCCGCGGGTTTGGTCAACAGCTTCGCTGATAAAGTCCGCAGGGAAATTTTCATTAAAAACGCCCTCCCCTGCAAAGGGGTAATGATGTTGGGCAAAGGGCATAGAGCCGCTGTCAAACCAGGCATCTATCACCTCTGGGGCGCGGTGCATGGTCTGCCCGCACTTCTCACAAGGTATGGTGACTTTATCCATTTGGGGCTTGTGAAGCTCCATTTTGCTGATGTCTTGCCCACTAAGCTCCGTCAGCTCCTTCACAGAGCCAACAGCGGTTTGATGACCGCAATCGCAAACCCACACAGGCAGGGGCGTTCCCCAGTACCTTTCGCGGGATAAGCTCCAATCTATAACATTTTCTAGGAAGTTGCCGAAACGTCCGTGCTTCACATTGTTAGGCATCCAGTTTACTGTTTCATTGTTCTCCATTAACTTATCACGAACCTTGCTCATCTCGATAAACCAAGCAGAGCGGGCGTAGTAGAGCAAAGGGGTGTCACAACGCCAGCAATGGGGGTAATTGTGCTGGGTGTCCAGGGTTTTGTAAATCAAATCGCGGTCTGCCATGTATTTGAGGATTTTAGGGTCGGCTTTTTTGGCGAAAATCCCCGCCCAGGGGGTTTCTTCCGTCATTTCCCCTTGTTCGTTAACAAGCTGAACAAAAGGCAGTCCATATTTCCGCGCCACCCTATTATCGTCATCACCAAAGGCAGGAGCTTGATGAACCACTCCCGTGCCTTCTGTTAGCAACACATAAGGGTCACAAACGATATAATGAGCAGGCACGTCAAATTTAACAAAATCAAACAAAGGCTGATATGCCAGACGCTCCAAGGCACTGCCCTTCATGGTTTCAATAATTTCAAAATCTTCACCAAGGACATTTTCCGCTAAAGATTTCGCCAAAATGTACACCTTGCCACCTTGGGAAGCCCGCACATAATCCTCATCAGCATTAACACACAAAGCAACATTGGAGGGCAATGTCCAAGGGGTGGTTGTCCACGCCAAAATGTATTCATCCTCGCGGTCTATCACTTTAAATTGAGCAATTACGGACTTTTCCTTGATGTCCTTATACCCCTGCGCTACCTCGTGGCTGGAAAGGGAAGTGCCACAACGGGAGCAATAGGGCAAAACCTTATGGCCTTTGTACAAAAGCCCTTTATCCCAAATGGTTTTCAGCGCCCACCAAACACTTTCGATATATTCATTGTCATAGGTCACATAGGGCTTGTCCATGTCAAGCCAAAAGCCCACGCGGGCAGACATTTTTTCCCAAATATCTTTATATTTCCAAACAGATTCTTTACATTGCTGTATAAAAGGCTCTACCCCATACTCTTCAATCTGTTTTTTGCCGCTTATTTTTAAAGCTTTTTCGATTTCAAGCTCCACTGGCAGACCATGAGTATCCCATCCTGCCTTGCGCAAAACCTTCTTGCCCTTCATTGTTTGGTAGCGAGGGATAATGTCCTTTACAGCGCGGGTTATCACATGCCCAATGTGGGGCAAACCATTTGCTGTGGGTGGCCCTTCAAAAAAAGTGAAAGCTTCAGAGCCTTCTCTGTTTTCGATACTTTTCTCAAATATTTTTTCATCCTGCCAAAATTTTAAAATTTCAAGCTCGCGACCTGCAAAATTCAAGTCTGGATTAACTTTTTTATGCATAATATTTCCTCCATTATTTCTCGATTTTTTAATTATACCAAAAACATGTTGGGCTTGCAAGTGTATTTCGGTTGTGGTAGAATATAAATATTCGGCATTAAAGAGGAGATGATTCAAATTATTGACACAAAAAAGCTGCCCCAGCGTATTATCGCTTATGTGGCAGGACTTATGATACTGGCTTTTGGGGTGGCGTTTTCCATAAACTCTGACCTTGGCGTGTCCCCTGTAAGCTCTGTTCCTTATGTGGTTAGCTATTTAGTTTCTGCGTTGTCCGTTGGCAACGCCACCACCGCCATTTTCGTAATTTTCATTATCATGCAAATTCTTATCTTGCGTAAAGATTACAAATGGTTTAACCTAACCCAAATACTATTTGCAGCCATATTTGGTTTTTTTCTTGACTTTGCCCAATGGGTTATGGGTGATTTGCAATTCCCTACATATGCAGGGCGGCTTGGTATGCTTGCCATTTCCATCGTTTTAATTGCCATTGGCATTGTGTTTATAATGGCTGGGCGGCTTGCCCCTCTGCCGCCNGAAGGCTTTGCCCAATCCCTTGAAACCCGTTTCGAGCGGGTCAAATTTCATGTGGCAAAAATGGCAATGGACAGCGGGCTTGTGATAATAGCCCTCGCTTTGTCATTGGTCTTTTTAGGAAGGGTCATTGGCGTGCGGGAAGGAACTGTTATTTCTGCAATAGCCATTGGCAAAATCATCCCATTTATACGCAAGATGTTGCGCCCTATCCTTGCAAAACTTGAACCCGACCAAAAATAAAACAATAGATGAGAGGAGATATAAAAATGTCAGAAATATACAGAATGGAAATTGACCCTTTGGGAGAAAGAAAAGTGCCTAAAGGGGCATATTATGGCCCTCAAACCTCCCGCGCCTTGGAAAACTTCCCCATAACAGGCTATGGATGGCACAGCGCATTTATATCTGCCATTGGCATGGTTAAAACCGCTTGCGCCAAGGCAAATATGGACGTGGGGCTTCTTGACCCTGCCATCGGCAAATATATCGTTGTTGCCGCCGAAGAGGTGGCAGAAGGCAAGCACAACGCCCATTTTGTGGTGGATGCCATACAGGGGGGCGCAGGCACAAGCTTTAACATGAACGCAAACGAGGTTATAGCCAATGTTGCCCTTGAAAAAATGGGGCTTGAAAAAGGTGATTACAAAACAATCAGCCCTAACGACCATATAAATATGTCACAATCTACAAACGACGTTGTTCCAACATCGGCATTTGTTGCGGCACACAAGGAAATGGACAAGCTGTTGGCAACTGTAGAGCGGATGATAAAAACCCTGGAGCAAAAAGCAGAGGAGCTTGACCATGTTGTAAAAATCGGGCGCACCCATTTGCAAGATGCCGCACCAATACGCCTTGGGCAGGAGTTTAAGGCGTGGGCAGAGGTGCTAAAGCGGGATTATGCAAGGATGGGGCGCACCACCAACAATTTGTTGAATATCAACCTCGGAGCTACTGCCGTTGGTACAGGGCTTAACAGCAATCCCAAATATATCAAGCTTGCTGTAAAATATTTAAGCGAAATCACCCGTTATGGCTTGCAAACCCCAGAAAGCCTTGTGGATGCCACGCAAAATTCAGATAACTACACAGCAATTTCGGCAAGCCTTAAAATCACCATGATAAATATGTCAAAAATTGCTAATGATATACGCCTTATGGCATCTGGACCTTTCTGCGGTTTTAGAGAAATTCATTTGCCAGAACGCCAGGCGGGAAGCTCCATCATGCCAGGGAAAGTTAACCCTGTTATGCCAGAGCTTATAAACCAAGTTGCCTTCCAAGTTCTTGGCAATGATAACACAATCTGCCTTGCGGCTCAAGCTGGTCAATTGGAGCTTAACGTAATGGGTCCTGTTCTTGTTTTCAACCTCATGCAATCCATCACCATAATGAACAACGCCTTTGACGTTTTTGACCGCTTCTGCCTACAAGGCATCACCGCCAACGAAGAGTATTTGCAGGAAAAGGTGGCAAAATCTGCCACCGTGGCAACCGCCCTTAATGTCCACATCGGCTACAACCTAAGTGCGGAAATTGCGAAAATGGCTCACAAAGGCGGTCATGGCACTGTAAAACAAATTTGCCTCTCCCCCGAAATGCAGGAGAGGATAAAAAAAGAAACAGGCAAATACCTATCCGAAAAGGATTTAGATATTATCCTAAACCCTGCAGGCATGACCGAAATGGGCATACCAGGGGAGCAGTTGTTAGACAAAAAATAACATCGGGGCGCATATTATGCGCCCTACTTTTTTGTATACTCATTCCCTGCCAAAACAGTGACAAGAAACGCAGGATTTTTGTTCGATTGCAAGGAACAAGGTTCTGTGCGTACCCATAGGTACGGAAGCTCTCATGTTCTTGTGACGCAGTCAATCGAACAAAAAGACAAGTTTATTGTTGCTGTTTTGGCAGGGAATGAGTATAAAAGGCGAAGTTGCATAAAAAAGAACTTCGCCTTGACAGATTAGGTATATAATGTTACAATTATTTCGTGTGAAATTATCGAAAAAGGCAAAATGCTGTAATTTTGTAAATTGGGGGGTGGTAGGCGGTCAATGATAAAATACGACTATCATCTGCACAGCATTTATAGCCCTGACTCTCATGCTTCTATAGAATCTATGGCACAAAGGGCTGTGGATTTAGGGATTGAAGAGATTGTTTTTACCGACCATATTAATTTTAGCTACCCATCTGGGGAAATGGAAAGCCGCACCAGTTTAGAAGCAAGGCTTTTAAGGATTAACAAATTAAAAGAAGAGTTTGCTGGCAGACTGTCTATTTTGACTGGGGCAGAAATTGGTTTGCGCCTTTTTACCTCTGGCGTTACAAACCACATAGCCGATAATTATGATTTTGATATACTTATTGCATCTATACATGAGGTGGGAAAGCACAGCATAGCCGACCCTAAGTATTACGAAAACAGGACAAGGCAAACGGCTTATGCAGAGTATTATGAACATATGCTCCACGCAATAAAAACCACCCACGCCTGGGATATTTTGGGGCATATGGATTATATTAAAAGGTATTGCACATATGTCAGCCATGGGTTTACCTATGGCGGCGAATGGGTTTTGGATGTTGTTGATGAAATTTTAAAATATGTTATATATAGCGGCAAAGGCTTGGAAGTAAACACATCAGGGATTTTTCGTGTAAATGAAGTTTATCCTAGCCAAAATATTTTGGAAAGATACTTGGATTTAGGGGGAGAAATTTTTACAGTTGGCTCTGATGCCCACCATCCGCGGCAAATTGCTAGGGGATTTGGGGAAGCCAGGAAGATTTTAACCAGCTTAGGAGTTAAATATATAACTAGATATAAAAACAGACAACCCTACTTTGAAAAAATAAACTAAGGAGGCAAAGCGTGATTAAAAGACTAAGAAAAACTGGCATTGCCACAAAAATGACGGCGGCATTTGTGATTATTATTGCGATATTTGCTGCGGAAATTATGTATTCTAACTGGTCTGAAGCCGAAATTGACCGAATGCACCGCTATAACTACGAGTTTATTGTTACGCGCACTAGGTATGTGTTGGAATTTAGATACGAATTTACAGAAATGCGCCGCCTTGTGCGCGAGTCTTTTATGAATCCCGTATGGATGGATGCTAATATAGAAAATTTTGCCACATGGCGGTATTTTGAGGACAGGCTAACCGCCTCATTTAGGCGAGTGTATTTCCTGGCTGATAGTTATATGGATTCGGTTTTCAGGGATGAACACCTGTCCTATGATGATAAATGGCTGAGGGTAGAGCTTATTGAAGAAGCCATTGCCCTTGTGGAAGATAGCTACAATTACATTGTACACAACTTCTTTATTGGTGGCGACCAAAGCTTTAATTTAGGCGATATTGTAGACAATTCTGCTCAAGTGGATGAGCTGCTTGTTGAAATGCAAGATTTAGCCTATGCAGCAAGTGCCGCCACAATATATTCTATTGACTTGCGAAGGCAACAAACAAGCACAACATCCCTTATATTTTTGATTATTTCCCTGCTTGTTGCGGCAACTTTGGGCGCGCTTATGGTGCGCTCCTTTAGAGCAAGTATTAAAGAAGCAGGAAAAAGAGTGGCGGCAGTTGCAGAGGGGGATTTTGAAGGTGCAGGAGATGCTGGGGCTTCCGACGAAATGTCAGGGATTGTTTCTAGTTTGGTTACTGTTTTCACCAACCTTATTAACGAAATTAGCAATGTGGCAGACCAGGTTAAAAACGACGATAGCCAAGCAAGGATAGACACAGCCAAATTTAAAGGGGGCTACCAAGATGCCGCCCTTGCCATCAACAACCTAATTGACACGGTTTTTGAGCAACAAGCAGAAAACGAGCGCATGATGTTTATGTTTGACAATATGCCCATCATCACAACCTTTTTTGACCAAAATAACAAAATCTGGGATGCTTCGGAGGAGGTTGTCCGCAGATTTGCTATAGACGATAAAAAGGAATATATGGATAACTTCCTAAAATTCGCCCCTACCCATCAGCCTTGTGGAACATTATCCAGCGTAAAGGCAGACGAGCTTATTAAACAAGCCTTTTTGGATGGTACATCCCGTTTTGAATGGCTTCATGCAGATTCTAATGGCAAACTTATCCCTTGTGAGGTAGAGGCCATAGCCACCATATATAAGGGCGAAAAAGCCCTTGTAACATACACCCGCGACGTTAGCGACATTAAAGAATCTAAAGCAAGAGAAGAAGAGGCAAGCGAGCGCATCCGCATGATGTTTGATACAACTCCTATGATTATCGAGTTTTGGGATACTGACTTTAACTGTATTGATTCAAACCCTTATGCAGTGCAGCTTTACGGTGTTAAGTCCAAGGAGGACTTTGAGAGGTTCCCATATGAGCTTATGCCTGAATACCAGCCTTGCGGAACCCCTTCCGCCGTCTTTTGGAAAGAGCGTTTAACGGAAATTTTAGAAAATGGCCACACAACTTATGAATGTGTGTGCAAAAAAGCTGATGGAACACCTGTGTACACAGATGTTGTAGGTCAGCGCATGATTATAAATTCCCAGGTTGTGTTGGTGACATATTCTGCCGATATTACGCGGGTTGTTTTAAGCCGCCAAGAGGCAGAATCTGCCATGGAGCGCACACGCCTCATGTTTAACAACACCCCTATTTTAATTGAGTTTTGGAATCGCAAAAACGAAATAATGGACCACAACCCCTATGCTATAGAGCTGTTTAAACTTAATGAAGATGATGATTATATAGAGCTTTATGACGAGTTTTTGCCTCGCGTGCAACCTGACGGCACACCTTCATGGACATATTGGGTGCGCCACCTTAGAGAGGTGTTCGAGAAAGGTCACGACCGCTTCGTTATGAATTTGGTGGACAGGCAAGGGCGGGATATTTACACAGAAGTTGTGGGTATACGTATGCAACTTAATAATGAAATGGTTGCTGTTACCTACTCTAACGATGTTACCCAGATAAAACAAAGCATGGAGCGCATGAAAGCCGCTGAAGAGCGCACTAAACTTATGTTAGACGGCACGCCAGTGGCTTGTTACCTAATAAACAAAGAGCTGGAAGCCATCGACTGCAACCATGCGGCTGTTACTTTGTTTGATTTTGAGGACAAGTACGAAGCCCTTATGTACAGCAGAGATATTATTATGCGCAACAATGTTGACAAACTGCGCCAGCATTTTGTAGATGCCTTTGAAGGCGGTTACAAAGAATTTGAATGGGAGTTTACAAAAAACGACGGTACTATTGTGCCCTGCAACGTGTATCTTGCGCGTTTCTCCCTCGATAATTCCGAAATTGTTGCCGCTTATCTGCAAGATATGACAATAATAAAAGAAATGATGGAGCAGAAAGAAAAAATGCAAATTGCAGAGGAAAACAGCCAGGCTAAGAGCAAATTCCTAGCATCTGTTTCCCATGAGATACGCACGCCAATTACAGCGGTTTTGGGCATTTCTGAAATTCAAATGCAAAACCCCAACCTGCCTATTGACGTAGAGGAAGCCTTTGCGAAAATTTACGACTCTGCTGGCATCTTGCTTAACATCATCAACGACATTCTTGACATATCCAGGATAGAAGCGGGCAAGATGGACATAATTTCCGCTAGATATGAGGTGTCCAGCGTTGCCATTGATACGGTTCAGCTTCATTTGGTGTACCTTGGCAGCAAGCGCATAAAGTTTGTTGTGGACGCAGACGAAAACATGCCTGCATACCTTACTGGCGACGAGTTGAGAATTAAGCAGGTTCTTAACAATGTTTTGTCCAATGCCTTTAAGTATACTGATGTAGGTACTGTCACCCTTCGCATGTACTGCGAATATTT
>WQSI01000017.1 GCA_009787945.1 Defluviitaleaceae bacterium | reverse complement strand
AAGCCGCCGTAGCCAAAGCCGCCGCCAGCGCAACCGCCGCCGATGCCGCCAAAGAAGCCGCCGCAACCGCCGCCATAAGGCACGCCGCCGCCAAAACCGCCAAAGCCACCAAAGCCGTCAAATCCCGTGCAAGTGCTGCCTAGCGGGCAAGCTGGTGGTGCGCCAATGCGGGTGATAAGCTTGACGACGCGTTCGTCCACACATGCCAAAACGCCAGTAAAGCCGCTTCCGCTGATGCCGCCTGACGCGGTAAATATGGTTACGGTTTTACCTACATAGCGAGCCATGTCTACAAACATTTCCGCCCTTTCTGGTCCATTCATAAGCATTTTTGTTTCCTCCCTTCAGGGTTTAACCCATTTGACCATACTATGAGGGCTTGGTTGGATGTGTTACAAGTTATAGCAATACCACTCCAAAATAAAAACCGACACCCAAGCGGATGTCAGTTTTTATTAACTATATCAACTCTTTACAAAGAGAATAAAAAGCTTCTGGGTTGTCCAGGTGGGGCAAAAGGCGGGCATTTTCCACGATGGACGCGGGAGTGTTTTCGCCTATTTCGCTCCAGAGGGCGAAATGTTCGCTTTGGGGCGGGGTGTCCCCTGTAATAATGTGGTATGGCACAGTCAAAGCTTCTAAAGTGGCGTTTATGTCGCCATTGAAGAATTTGGAAAGCAGGGCAGCGATTGGGTATTTGCCGCCAACACCGCCAGCGTGGGCAGACAGATACAGCTCGTCAAGGGTATCTTCATCGACGCTGTTGGCAATGCCTTCATATTTCAAAAATTCTGGCAACGCCTTTTTGCTGGTTAGGGCGTGGTAGAAACTTGTGCCGAAAATTGGGGTTTCTAGGGCGCGCTTGGCATAGCTTTCCACGTCGGTGGCAAGCTCCACATCCTCGTCAGTGCCTGTAGGGGATATTAGGATGATTTTGGTGAAATCTTCTGGGTTAAGTTTGGCGCAAGTGGCAAGGGCTGCCGCTGTGTGCAGAGAAGCCGCCGCAACCACAGGCTCACCAATAATTTCTTCGGCAAAATCTTTGATAAGGCGCACATAAAGATAAGCGCAGTAGCTTACATTTGGTTTGTCGGAATATCCAAAGCCTAGCAAATCAGGCACATAAACTTTATAATTTTCTGCAAATTTTTCAATTACTTGTTTAAACTCCAAAGCCCCTGCCCCTGGGTAAATGCCGTGTAAAAGAAGCAATGGCGGGCCTTCGCCAACAGTAATATAACGAATATCGCCATATTCCCAGTTAAACAGGCTCTCGCTTTCACGCTTAGGCAAGCGCGCCTGGGCTTTTTTGGTAATTGTATGATTGATAATTAAAGGCGTGGCAATTGCAGCACCCACAGCCAACAACAACTTGGTTCTTTTCTTCATAATTTCAAGCTCCTTCCAATATATATCTATACATCTACTATTAGACCTGTTCCGAAACCTGCTTCCGTCAGATTTTTGAGGATTTTTGTTGAAATGCAAGGGGGCAGGTTCCCCACATACCCCTGTACCCGCAAGAGGGCGGGCGCATTGAAGATGCGGTTTGCGAAGCAAACTACTGAATAGGTATGTGGGGGTTCTGACGCTGTGGCATTTCGGCAAAAAGACCAAAAAGATGATGGAATGAGGTTTCGGAACAGGTCTATTGTACAAGATTTTACCACAACCGAAACAAAAAAGCAAGGAGGAAATTATGAATCAAGCTATACAACTGCTTGCCGAGCTGTTTTTTATCGGCTGTTTGCACATGGTTATGAATATGTTGATAGATTCTGATAAAATGCCATTTTTCTCCAAAATCGTCACAATGGCTTGCTACGCAGCGTCCTTGTTTATTTTAATTCGTTTTATCGTCGCCAATTTACTGCCCCAAATGGCAACAATTTTCCAAAATATTATATAGGACACTCAAGTAGACCAATTGGAAAAAGTTGACACCATATGGGCTTTTACATCCATTTGGTAAGCTTGGTTTAATGCGCCATTTGCGACAATATCCGTGGTTTTGCCCATGGCATAAATTTCCCCGCCTTTCATCACAGCCATGGTGGGGCTTAGTGCCATAGCAAGGTTAATATCGTGTAAAACCCCCACAACAATGCGCCCGCTTTCTGCTGACCAATGGTTTAAATGCTCTATAATGTCAACCTGACATTTAAGGTCCAGGTGATTTGTAGGCTCATCTAACAGGATAATTTTCGGCTCTTGTGCCAATGCCCGCGCCAAAAAAACCCGTTGCAACTGCCCACCAGACAGCTTGGCAATGCTTTTGTCTTTTGAATCTGCCAAATCCACCGCTAACAAACTGCGGAAAACCGCCTCTTTGTCCTCTTTATCAGGCATCATGCCCCCTCTTTTTTTAATGTGTACATACCGCCCCATCATAACCGTGTCAAAAACGCTGTATTCAAAGTATATGGTAGGTTGCTGGCTTAACATGGCGATGTTTTCTGCCACCTGTTGCCGCTTCATTTTAGATATGGGTCTGCCGAACACCTCCAAACTGCCAGAACAAGGCAAAAGCCCTGCAATCACCTTTAAAAGGGTCGTCTTGCCGCAACCGTTAGGTCCAACAATAGATAAATTTCCGTTTATTTCCATGGAAATATTTTTTATAATATCCCCTGACCCATATCCAGCGGACACGTTATTTAAAGTAATCATCCACGCCCTCGCTTATATATTGGCTTAGCCGCCCCACAACCCTGTCATAATCCTGCGGCATGTGGGGAAGGAAGCAGTCTGTGCAATCTTTTACCCCATATTCAAATTTAGGGTTGCCGCCGCATTTATCCCCAAGCATATACAGGGGGCAATAGCAAAAAAGGCAGTTAAACTGCTCCTTATCAGGTTTTGGGTGGCAGGGGAAATATTCACAGTCTACATTTCTAAAAAACCTCGCGCTATGTTTCATTTAACGCACCTCCCGCGCCATAAAATCTTCCCTAACTTGGACAGGCTCACCTAGCTTAAACTCTACAGGATGTTTAAACATAGGGCCATCAGACACAAAGGTATGATATTCGCCGTTTTCACCGCAAATGTCAGAGCCAGTAGCAACGATTTCTTCTGCAAGCCCTTTTGAAAACCGCTTCCCAAGAAACCTTTCACCTAGTTGTTTTGTGTTAACAACGGTAAGTGTGGCTACAATGCCGCTATCTATAATCTCACGGGCGACATCCTCGCGTTTTTCGCCCCAAAGAGGGAAAACCGCTTCCATTCCTTGGATGTCACAATGGCGCGTCCACCAATCTCTATGCCCTTCTACGTCAATATCCCCGAAAACACAGGCTTGCGCGCCCATTTCCTTAGCTTGCTTCAGCCCGACCCCAAAATCTTCAGTATAACTTTTTTCACCTGTTTTCACCACAATCATGGGGATTTTAAGGGCATCAGACACACGCTCCAGCACCTCATCAGTCAGACCATGAAAAAATGACCGCCCCGCCTCTGCGTTATATGTGGTTATAAGTGCCACAACCTCATGCCCTTGCTGTAAAACCCTGTATAAAGACAAGGCGGACTCTTTGCCGCCGCTGTAAGAAACCGCTACCTTCATTGGCTAACCTCCAGTTTATAATTTCGGCTGATAAAGGGGGTTTCCGCCACGCCTTCCATATGGTTTAGTTTCACAGCCAACAGGAAAAAATATCCCGAAAGCAAATTAGAAATATCAAACAAAATTTCCTCTACATGATGACCCTGGTGGGCGTGTCGGTACAGCAAACGAACCAAAGCCTTGCCCTTGCTACGCAAAACATGGGCAAACCCAGCAGAGCGGCAACCCACAGGCAAAACAAACTGTTTTATATGTTTTTTCGCTTCCTCTGCAAGCTCTGTTGTCATGCCCTCCAACCTTGCGGCTTCCTCTGCTGTAACCGTCACTTTTGTGCGCAATGACGGGTTAAGGTGGTATACCAGCTCACACACAAACAGCAACTGCTCCCGCAAAATCTCATCATCAACAAAGGCTCGTAAAAGCCCCACATATCCCGCAATTTCGTCTGTTAAAATTTCAAAATCACAACGTAAATCCTCTGGCGCGTCTGATAAAAACGAATACGCCTCATGTTTACTTCTGTACATAATTAACCTCTCTTTCTTTTGGCAAAATAAATGTATGCAAAAAATGGCGCGCCAATAATGGCGGTGATAACCCCCACAGGCAATTCTGCAGGTGCCATAATTGTCCTGGCTATAAGGTCTGCAATTACCATAAAACTGCCGCCAAATAGGGCAGACATGGGGATGACAATTTTATGTGATGCCCCATACAGCTTCCGAACAACATGGGGGGCAACCAAGTCCACAAAACCAATTGTACCCACAAAGGCGATGGAAACCCCTGTAAGTGCCGCACCGTAAACCAATAACCACGTTTTCACCCTCTTGGCGTTAATGCCCACGGTGTTGGCTTGCTCTTCTCCAAAGGTCAAAACATCCATTTCCATGGTATGGCGCATTATAAGCACAATAACCAGCACAGCGATTGGGGCAATAATGGCAACCACCTGCCAACCATGCCCCAAAAAACTGCCCATTTGCCAAAACACCATCCGCTGCGTGCCTTCACGAAACAGCGCGAACATTAGGGTGGTTATGGCATTTACAAACAGGGAAAACACCATGCCCATAAGGATTATTGTGTAGTTGTTCATGCCCATATCTATTTTTGAAGAAAGCGCTATAACCAAAAATATTGTGCCTAGACCAAAGGTGAAACCTAAAACAGGCAGGGTGAACATGGCTAAAAATGGCAGGGATACCCCAAGGAAAATAACCAATGACGCTCCCAAAGACGCACCAGATGCAACCCCTAAAGTATAAGAGGATGCCAAAGGATTGCGCAAAACAGACTGCATAACAGCCCCGCTTGCAGAAAGCCCCGCCCCCACGAAAAAGGCAAGCAAAACACGGGGCAAGCGAATATCCCTTAAAATGGCTGCGGTGTTATCCGTAATATGTTCTGGTAGGCCAAAGCCAAAAATACTATTGCCTAAAATCCTTAAAATGTCCAAAGGCGGGATGAATATACTGCCGATGCCAACTGCCAAAATCAGCACCAACAGCACAATCCCCACTGATAAAATTATTTTTGTCCGCATCATTGGGCAAAATATTCTGGATAGATGGCGCGGGCAATCTCCCATAAGGCATAAACCACATTATGGGTTGGTCTGTTGCTGGCATCTGTGTCTATAAAATGGACATTGCCCTCGGCAACAGCGGTCACACTCCCCCACCCTGTCCTATTTAAAATTTCCTCTACTGGATTTCCCAAAGCCCCAGGGTCTGTAGATGTTAAAATTACGTCAGGGTTAATGTCAAGGACAAACTCATCTGATAAGGGCACCCAGCCTTCCATATCCCTTGTTATGCTAATGCCTCCTGCTATTTCTAAAAGTTCATGTAAGAAAGTTCCTGTTCCAAAGGAAAACAGAGGCCAAATTTCAAAGTAAACCATGCGCCTGTTATTAATGCCCGCTACAATTTGGGCAACTGTGTCAAATTCCGCTTCCATTTGGGCAACTAGCTCTTCCCCTCGCTCCTGCACACCAAGCACCTGGGCAACAAAGCGTATGTCATCTTTTATGCCTTCAATGCTGTTGCTTGTGGGTATGTAAGCCACTGCAATGCCAAGGTTTCTGGCAGGCTCTAAAGGGTCATTACCTCCAAAGCGCAGCATGTCACTAGCAATGATAACATCGGGGTTTAGGCTGATGATATGCTCCACATCAACGCCGCCATAATCTAAAGTGGCAATTCCTGATGGTATTCCGTCAATCATGCCGCTTGACTGGTCCGTGGCAATGATATAGTCACCAAAACCAAGCCCCATAACAATCTCGGTTTTGCTCGGCATCAGCGTTATAATGGTGTTAATTTCATCAGGCAAAACCACTTGATTGCCCTCTCTGTCATAAACCACATTGGCAGAGCCTTCACCGCCGCCATCACCACTGCCGCAAGCCCCAAAAGCAATAACCGCCAGAGCCAACCCAATAATACCAAAAAACTTTTTCATTTTTGTTTCTCCTCTCTTTTGTGAGAACGATAAGAACGCTATACGATAGACCTGTTCTGGAACAGGTCTAAAGCAAAAAAGCACAGCCCCGTTCTCTGCAAGGCTCGCTTTCAAAAAAATAAGACAGGTTTTCCGACTTTACGGTAGCAGGACTGCTGAGGACTTTCACCCCATTGCCCATGCCTTATTTTTAAGTATTTTACAAAATATTACCACAATTCGCGAAGCTTGTCAAGCACAAAAAGCTTGCATTTTGTTTCGGTTTGTGATATATTGTCCTAAGCACTTAAATTAAACAAGATGGGGATAATATTATGAAAAAATTTTTGTTGACCTTTGTTATTCTAATGGCTCTTTTTACTTTTGCAGCTTGTGGCAATGATGAACCGACACCCGTGGAAGCTCGTGCGGTATATACTTTGGATAGGCTTTACCTAGATGAAGAACATGCAGACCTCTCACCTTTCGAGGGGGCGCGCTTAACATTTATCGGCGAAGAAGCGGGCGGAACAGTGATAATTCATACTGGTGATGACCATGTAGTGGCATATATCAACCCAAACCGAAGCCATCCAAGTTTCGAGAGCGGCTATTGGCATCACCACCTTTATGCAGGAGCAACCGCGCCAGGAAGCCCTAGGATAAATTTTAGAACCGCTCTGGCTGGTCTAGGCATTGACGCAAATCCAGATGCTACTGACAACACCCAAAGCTCCTATCAACATGGCAACCTGCATTACATAGTAGAAACTGGCGAATTTCGCCTGCGTTTTACAGCTGACAGCATTATCCATGACTTGATTTTTGTGCAGAATTAGGGGGCTTGGCTGATGCTAGAAAATGCTCCAGAAATTGTAAATATACTAATACTTTCCACTGTGGCAGGGCTTTTAAGCTCGGTTTTAGGCGGTCTGATTGTTATTTTTGTGGTTGGACCAAGCAAAAAATTTATTGGTCTAAGCTTCACCTTTGCCGCCGCGGTTCTGCTTACCCTTGTTTTTGTGGACTTTATCCCTCACGCTATCGGGCATGGGCATTACCACACGGCAATTGACCCCGCCACTGGAATTATGTACCAATACTGGTTTCAACATGGCGGTGCAGGCATTTGGTTAACTGTAATCGGTGTTCTTGTTGGTGTTGGGCTGATTGCCCTTCTATCTCTTTTTGACACCCATGGGCATGAGCATATCCATGGCGTTCTGCCCCACAACGAGCATTGCTCCCACCAAGACAACATGACCCCTGCGGAAAAACGCCGCATTGCCGCCGCCGCCTTTCCTGTGGCATTTGCCATAATCCTCCATGACCTGCCGAAAGGGCTTGCCATTGGCAGTTCTGGCACAATTTTGGCAGCTTTAGCAATAGGGCTGTCCTGTGTGCCTGAGGGCATGTCTATCGCCATCCCCTTAAAGGCGGGAGGCGTTAAAAGACGCAAGATTATCGGTGTTTGCGCGTTGGCTGGGCTTGCAACAATCCTTGGTGCTGTCATCGGTTATTTAGTGGGCGGCATCAACGTGTATTTGTCTGGCATAATGTTTGCCGTTGCCGCTGGTTGCATCCTTGGTGTGGTTTTCACTGAAATCATGCCTCTTGCGGTGGAGTACACTGGTCGCTCACGCCTGAAATTGCCCGTTATGGTTGCAGGGGTTTTGCTTGTTGTCGCTTTGAACTATTTCTTTCATAATCTGGCTCATTAAGATATAGGTAATTATATACAACGCATTACCATCCATCGTAGGGGCGCATAATATGCGCCCCTACGGGGTTGAAGTTATATATATGTTACCAAAATATAAAAGGGGCGGTCACAACGACCGCCCCTTAAAATATTTAGTTATAAACCTTTTTCTCTTTTTTCTTCTTGCCTGTGTCTGGCAAATCGTTACTGTTATCTGCTACTAATTTGCTGTTTCCGCCGTGATAATGCAAATCCACATTTGGCGTGCTTTTCTTCGACATAAAACTCCTCCTTAACTTCTTAAAAAGTCATTAGCTTTGCCGACAGCCCGTCTGCCATCTTTCAAAAGACGCTTTCTTGTGCGTTTGTCGGACATGGCAAGTGCCAAACCAACAGCACCAAGGGCGGAGCCAGCAATAAGCCCGCTGGTAAATTTTCCCATAACATCACCTCTCATAAAAGACTTGTTAATGATATTGTGGGCAGAGGATTCGTTTTTTATGCGGCGGATTTACGATTTTTGAAATAGTTAATGTACCCACGGGCGAGGATAAAGCCGCCAACACCAATCAAACTAGCAGACAGAAGATGAGCGATTGCAATGCCTGTGCCGCCAATATGCAGTTGGTCCGTGCGCATGGTTTCGAGGAAAAACCTGGTTATGCCGTAGGACAGAAAGTACATGGCAATAAGCTCGCCATTAAATTTTTTGTGCTTACGGTAAAGGTTCAAAAACACAAATAGCGCAAGATTTATTGCGGCTTCATAAAAAAACACTGGATGAACCTGAATGTAAGCGATACCATTATGGAAAACCTGGTTATCCCACATTTGCTGGGTAACATTACCCGTACTAAGCACTGTCGGCTCTGGTTGCATACGTAATTGCATGGCAAAAGGTGCTGTATCTGGTGCAAAACCCCCAAAAGCTTCACGGTTGGTAAAGTTGCCGAAACGCCCGATAACGTGCCCGATAATAAGACCTACAACGGCAGTGTCAGCAAAGTTGAAAAAGGAAATTTTCTTGCGCCAGCAAAAAATTATTGCGGTGGCAAGGGCGGCGATTATAACGCCAAAAATCGCAATTCCTCCCGCTCTGATGTTAAAAAGATGCCCAATTCCAGCTCCCTCAGGCCAGGGGCTAAACATTAAGAAAAACAGCCGCCCACCCACAATGGCAGAAGGGATTACCCAAAGGGCAAAATCAAAATAAATTTCGTGGTTTTGCCCTGTTTTTTTGGGCGCGAAATATGCCCCAAAAAACACACCCGCTAAAATGCCCGTAACCACAAATACCGCATACCAATAAATGTCAAAAGTTCCAATAGAAAACGCCACTCGGTTAAGATTTTGAATGGTTATCCCTAAATTCGGAAAAATAATATCAGCCAAAATTTGTCCTCCGTTTCAATTTGTCGTGTGGTGATTATACCAGACCGCAGAAACAATAGCAAGTATTTTTTATGTGATTGTTATATTGACAAAGAAGAAGGTTTCTGGTAGACTTATGATGAATACCAAAGAAAAGCGGGGGTTTTTAAAATGCTTGATAAAGTTAAAGAAGAATGTGGCGTTTTTGGGATTTACAACAGGTCTGCAACAGGCAACCAGCTTGCCACAAAGGCGTATTTGGGGCTGATGGCATTGCAGCATCGCGGGCAGGAAGCTTGCGGCATCGCCGTAAACATCGACAGGGATATTTACTTTCATAAAGACGTTGGTCTTGTGGAGGAGGTTTTTAATGACAAAATTATAAACGAGCTAGAGGGAACTATGGCAATTGCCCATTGCCGCTATTCAACCGCAGGCAACCGTACTGACAAAAACAGCGCACAACCTCTTGTGGTAAATTATGCCAAGGGGCAGCTTGCAATTAGCCACAACGGCAACATCACCAACGCAGAAGAGTTAAGGCAAGAATATCAGCTGGACGGGGCAATTTACCGCTCCAACACAGATACGGAGATTATAGCCTACGCCATAGCCAGAAACCGCCTTGCTTCTGGGTCTGTAGAAGGTGCTGTGGCAAAGGTAATGAGCATATTAAAAGGTGCGTATTCCCTAATAATTATGTCCCCAAGCAAGATGATTGTAGCGCGGGACCCTGACGGCTTCCGCCCCTTATGCTATGGCGAATGTGCTGATGGTTCGCTTGTTTTCGCCTCTGAAACCTGCGCCTTGGACGCTGTAGACGCAAAATTTGTGCGGGAAGTTGAACCTGGTGAGGTTATTGTAATAAAAGACGGGGTTTTTCACTCCAACAAAGACAATTGCGGCAAAACCCCAGGTAATTTGTGCATTTTTGAATATATTTACTTTGCGCGGTCAGATTCGGTTATCTATAATCAATTGGTTTACGATGCCCGCAAGCTAAGCGGCCGCCTTCTGTCTAAGTCCAGCCCAGTAGAAGCAGATATTGTTATCGGCGTGCCAGATTCTGGCATACCAGCCGCCATTGGTTATTCAGAAGAATCTGGAATACCTTATGTGGAAGGATTTGGCAAAAACCGTTATGCTGGGCGCACCTTCATACGTCCAGACCAAATGAGCCGTGAAGCTGCTGTGCGCCTAAAACTTAACCCCATACGTAAATATTTAGAGGGTAAAAGGGTTGTTCTTGTAGACGATAGCATGGTTAGGGGAACAACCAACTCAATCATCATTAAATCCCTTAGGGAAGTTGGAGTTAAAGAGGTTCATTTGCGCATGTCCAGCCCTCCTTTCCGATATCCTTGCTATTTTGGAACCGATGTGCCAGATTCTATTCAGCTTATCAGTTACGGCAATACAACGGAGGATATTTGCAAAATCGTTGGTGCTGATAGTTTAGCCTATCTCGACATGAACGACCTTCCGAAGATTATCCCAGATGTAAAGGATACTGGCTTTTGTCATGCCTGCTTTTCAGGGGAATATCCTCCGAATTCGCGGCCGTAATAGTAAATGTGTTCCAAAAAAAATATTGTTAGGGGGTTGTGTAATGGATAGAGAGGGATATATTTCGCCATTGTCCAGCAGATACGCGGGCAAAGCTATGCAAGAGTTGTTTTCTGAAAAGAACCGAGTTCGGACTTGGCGTAAACTTTGGGTGGCTTTGGCTCGCGGGCAAAGCCATTTAGGATTGGACATCAGCGAGGAGCAAATCGCCGAAATGGAGCGGTTTGTGGATGATATAAATTTTGAGCGGGCAGCAGAAATCGAAAGGCAAGTGCGCCATGATGTTATGGCTCATGTCCACGCTTATGGGGAACAATGTCCCTCTGCCGCCCCAATTATCCATTTGGGGGCAACATCTGCCTATGTGGTTGACAATGGTGACCTAATAATCCAGCGGGAAGCCCTTAGGTTGGTGCGCAACAAAATATTAAAAATTTTATCCCTGTTGGCAGACTTTGCTGAAAAGCATAAAGCCTTGCCAACCCTTGGTTTTACACATTTTCAGCCAGCCCAGCTGACAACTGTGGGCAAACGCGCCACCCTATGGATGCATGACCTTCTTCTTGACTTGGAGGAAGTTGACTTTGTGCTGTCAAGCCTTAAATTTTTAGGCAGCAAAGGCACAACAGGCACACATGCCAGTTTCTTGGAGCTTTTCGACGGGGATTCCCGTGATGTGAAACGCTTGGAGGAAATTGTTGCCACCGACTTTGATTTTGAAAATGTTTATCCAGTCAGCGGGCAGACCTACAGCCGTAAAGTGGACAGCCGCTTTGTAAATGTTTTAGGGCAGGTTGCCCAGTCTTGCAGCAAATTCGCCAACGACCTCCGCCTTCTTGCCCACCTTAAAGAAATGGAAGAACCCTTTGAGACGAACCAAATCGGCTCATCAGCAATGGCATACAAACGCAATCCCATGCGAGCCGAGCGGATGAACGCCCTTTGCCGCCACGTAATCACCCAAGGGCAAAACACGGCACACACGGCATCGGCTCAATGGTTAGAGCGCACCTTAGACGATTCTGCCAACAAGCGCATTGCTGTGCCAGAGGCGTTTTTAGCCCTGGACGGGGTGCTTAATTTATATATTAATGTGGCGGGAGGACTGGTTGTTTACCCTAAAATTATTCATGGGCGCATTATGAACGAATTGCCCTTTATGGCAACAGAAAATATAATGATGGATGGTGTGAAAAGGGGCGGCAACCGCCAGGAACTCCACGAAGCAATCCGTGTACATTCTATGGCGGCAGCGTCAAACGTTAAAGAACAGGGAGGTGTAAACGACCTTTTGGAGCGCATTGCCAATGACCCCTCTTTCAACACCAATCTGGAGCATTTGACAAGCTTGCTAAACCCTGTAAATTACACAGGAAGAGCTTCCCAGCAAACTGAAGAGTTTTTGGCTGACCACCTGCGCCCTGCATTGGCAAATTGGGATGGCAACACCCAGGGGGAACAATTAAAAGTATAACTTGACAACTGGAAAATATTAGTGTAGAATTGTGCTTTGAGGGAAATTTTTAACCTTAGGGAGTGAAATATATGAGTAGTAGCAAGATTACTGCCATCGTAGGTGCTAATTGGGGCGACGAGGGCAAGGGTAAGATAACTGATATTAAAGCGGGGCAGGCAGATGTTGTGGTGCGCTTTCAAGGAGGCGGCAACGCAGGGCATACAATCCTCAACAAATACGGCAAATTCGCTTTGCACCAAATGCCGTCAGGTATGTTTTATGAAGATGTGGTAAACATTATCGGCAATGGTTGCGCCTTAAATTTGGAATATTTGGAAAAGGAAATTGCTAAGGTTTTAGAAATTGTGCCAGACCTTAAATTTCAGCTGATGCTTGACCAGCGTGTTCCCCTTCTTCTGCCTCACCACATCTTGTTGGATGAGCTAGAAGAGGAAAGACGCGGCGACCGCCAATTCGGCTCTACAAAATCTGGCATTGCTCCTTTTTATGCAGAAAAATACTTTAAAGAAGCCATACAGCTTAACGAGATTTTTGATGACGCACACCTTAAAACGCGGTTAGAACACTTGTATGAAAAGGTTAATTTAACATTGGTTGGTGTTTACAAAGCCGAGCCAGTGAAATATATGGACATTTATGAACGCATAGTAAAGTTTAGACCATTTGTGGAAAAGCACATGGGTGATGCCACCGCATTTTTGCGAAAGGCACGCGAGCAAGGGAAAAACATCTTGCTTGAGGGTCAGCTGGGTGCTCTTCGTGATGTTGGCATGGGCATCTATCCCTATGTTACATCAAGCCACACTTTGGCGGGCTTCGCTTCTGTTGGTGCGGGAATTCCGCCTTACGCCATCACGAATATTTTAGCCGTTACCAAGGCATATTCTTCTTGTGTTGGAGCTGGACCTTTCGTGGCAGAGCTTTTTGACGAGGAAGCCGACGAATTACGTATGCGCGGCGGTCACGCAGGGGAGTTTGGCGCGCTTACTGGTCGTCCGCGCCGCGTTGGATATTTTGACGCTGTTGCAACAAGATATGGCGCAGAATGTCAAGCTGCAACCCAACTGGCAATGACGGGCATTGACGTGCTAAGTTATCTCGATGAAATCCCTGTTTGCGTGGCTTATGAGATAAACGGCAAAAAAGTTACCGACTTCCCCGCCCCTTCCTTGCTGGACATTGCCAAGCCCGTTTATGAAATTTTGCCAGGCTTTAAGCAAGACATCCGCGGCATACGCAAATTTGATGAATTGCCAGAAAACGCTAAAGCTTATGTGCGCTTTATAGAAAAACAGGTGGGCGTGCCAATAACTTGGCTGTCAAACGGCCCTAAGCGTGAAGAAATTGTGGAATTATAATTACTATAAGTAACCAACGCCGCGTAGGGGCGCATATTATGCGCCCGTTGTCTGACATACGTAATGATAATGTATAGTACGTTCGTCCAGCAGCGTGCGCATAATATGCGCCCCTACGGTGGATGGTGATGACGCATTAAAGTTGCGTGTAATCACCTTAAATAAATAAAATCGGGGCGCATAAATTATGCATCCCGATTTTATTTATAGCTAATCCTTATGAGTGGCATTAGGTATTCGTATGGGTGTACTTTGTTAAAAATGTTGACATTGGATATAATAATGTAGTAAAATGTATTTATCATCGAAATTCGAAGGAGGACTATTAAATGGCAAATCCAAACATTGTTGTTGACACCCCGTTTTTTTATCTGGATGTTGACAAATGTATTGCTTGCGGTCTTTGCGTGAAAGTGACAACGACTCAGCAAGTATGTAACGCGCTATTATTTGATGGCGACAAGAAGGACAAAAAGTTCATCTATGACCCTGATAAATGCGTAAACTGCGGTAACTGCGTATCTGCATGTCCAGTTGACGCGTTGAAGTCCAAGTCAGATATTCCTTATGAGGAAAGTGAAGTAACTAACACCCAAAGCACCTGCCCATTCTGCGGCGTTGGATGTCAGTTAATTTATCAAGTAAAGGATAACAGAATTGTTAACGTAAAGCCTGTTAAGAAAGCCACTAACAGCGGTATGCTTTGCGTAAAGGGTAAGTATGCTTATCACTATCCAAGCCATCCTTCCCGCTTGCAAAAGCCTCTTATCCGTACTAACGCCAAAACCGAAGCCCCTCAATGGCGCGAAGCCAGCTGGGATGAGGCTTATGATTTGGTAGCCAAGAAATTCAAAGAAGCTATTGATAAATACACCATCAAAGAGTCTTGCGGAGAGCGTCAGGTTTACAAAGGGCAAACCGAAAACATCGGCGTTTTGTCCTCTGCTAAAATCTCCAACGAGGACAACTATCTTGCGCAAAAGTTTGCCCGTGTTATTTTCAAAAATAACAATGTGGACATCTGCGCCCGTCTCTGACATGCCACGTCTGTATTTGGACTCGTGTTGTCCTATGGCTCTGGCGCAATGTCAAACTCTATGCTAGAAATACTTAACAATGATGTAATTTTTGTAATTGGTTCTAACCCATCTGTGGCGCAACCAATTGCTGCTAACTACATTAAGCAAGCTAAACTTAAAGGTGCAAAGCTTATCGTTTCTGACCCAAGAACCATTGATTTAGCTGATATGGCTGATGTTCACCTTGCTAACTACTCTGGTACTAATGGCGCAATCATTCAAGGTATGCTTTCTCACATCATCTTAAACGAGCTGTATGATGAGAAGTTCATCCAAGAGCGTTGTGACATTGAAGGAACTGAATTCTTGTCCGTTGGATGGGACGAGCTTAAAAAGCAAGCTGCCGACCCAGCTAACAGTGTAGAAGCCATGGCGAAAATTGCTGGTGTTTCTGCTGATGACCTTAAAAAAGCCGCTGAAATGTATGCAAAAGGACCAAAATCCTCCATTATTTGGGGTATGGGTACTGCTCAACACGCTAACGCTGTTGAGGTTGTTCAGCACATCGCTAACCTTGTTGCAATTTGCGGAATGATTGGTAAAGAAAGCACAGGCGCTAACCCGCTTCGTGGTCAAAACAATGTACAAGGCTCTTGCGACACTGCTTGCCTTTCACTATTCTATCCAGGTTACAAATTCGTAGCTGACTATCCTTTGAAGAAAGGTGAAGGTTACGACCCAGATAAAGACCCAGATGCTGACCATTTTGAGAAGGTTTGGGGCGTGCGTCCGCCATATGGTCAAGGGCTTGCTCTTACCCATATGTGCATGAACCAAAAAGAGCTTGATGAGCAAGTTTGTGCCCTAACAGGCAACAAAGGAACTTATCTAACCACTCCATTGACCGATAAGGGCATGAAGGTAATCTATTGCATCGGCTCTAACCCAGCCCATGCCGCCGCTGACACCATTTCGGTTAAAAAGCATCTTGCAGAGCTTGATTTTATGGTGGTTCAAGACATCTTTATGACCGAAACTGCCGAGCTTGCTGACGTTGTTCTTCCTGCGTATGCAATCCATGAAAAATGGGGAACATACTCTAATACCGAGCGTCGTGTTCACCTTGCTCGCCCAGCTTTAGTAGCACCAGGCGAAGCTAAGTCTGACATGGAAATTATGATTGAGTTGATGAAGCGTCTTGGTTACGAACAAAAAGTTACCGACCACACCGACCAACATTCTACCTCAAAAGAAATTCTTGCTGAAATTGGCGATGCTATGGCACAATACGCTGGTCTTACTCACGAGAATATTGAAGAGCAAAACGGTATCCACTGGCCAACTGGCGGTGTTGACGGTCTTGCGAAAAACCCAGGCGGCACGCGCTTCTTGCACGCTGCTGGCTTCCCTCGCGGAAAAGGCGTACTTCGTGGATTTGGCTTCACTCCAGCAGACGAGTTGCCATGTGACGAGTACCCAATAATCTTAACCACAGGGCGTACTTTGTACCACTGGCATGCAATGCAAATGACAGACAAGTCCAGCAACATTCTCGCAACCGAGTCCGAAGGTTTTGTTGAAATTAACGACAAAAATGCGGCTCAGTGGGGCGTTGTTGATGGTGACTATGTGAAAATCACTGGTCGTCGTGATGTTGCTGTTGCCAAAGTTGTTGTTACTCCAGACATTAAGGAAAATGTTATCTTCTCTCCATTCCATTTCCATGATGTTTATATTAACAACCTAACCAACCCGAAACTTGACCCAATTGGCGCAGAGCCAGAGTTGAAAGTTGCAACTGTTAGAGTTGAAAAATCCTCTGCAGATGCTAGGCCTCGCGTTGGTAAGTATAAAGACGGTCAAATCGTCTAAATTAGTTTCTCCTATTGATTTTATATAGCAGGTGGATGCCCTTCCCTCGTTTCTCTTACGGGGGTGGGCTTTCACTTTATTAAGAAGATTGTTAAATAATCTACATGAGGAGGTGCCATCCGTGGCAAAGCATAAATGGGAATGTCATATCTGTCGTAATGGCGGCAAATTATCAAAGGAAGTCGCAGCACCCGATGCCTGCCCCGTTTGTAGTGCGAATTTTCTAAGACCTGCGGAAGAAACAATCAAATATGAGATTAGCGTGTCAAAACAAGCTGGCGGCATTAAAGGTGACGTGGTAATTGTGACCTTAACCAACAAACGCCTAATCTTCCGAGGTGAAAAGGTGGGCAGCACAGGCTTTTTGGTTGGTGGCATCATCGGCGGGGCAATTGAGGGGGCGATAAACGCCGCCAAAACAAATGCCAATATGGCGTGGTTGCCTGTAGAGGATATTAAGTCAATTAGCGAAGAGGTGGCTGGCGCGTTTAAGGGCAAAATTATGACAACTGTCCACGCTAAAGACGGCAATGCATACGCCATGAAACTTTCTAAGAAAGAATTTGAAAAATTTGAAACAGCTGTAAAGCCAGTGATAACGCCATGAAAATGTTCGGAGATGCTGTAATTTTGTGTGGCGGAAAAAGTTCCCGTATGGGATTTGACAAATCCCTCTTGAAAATTGATGGCGAATATGTTATAAATATAATGTCGGACAAATTAGGTCGCATATTCGACCGTGTTTCCTTGTGCGCTAATGGCTCTGGTAAATTTGAAAAATTCGGCTTGCCAATCATAACGGACATTCACAATGACGGGATTGGTCCTGTTGCCGCTGTTCATTCGGCACTAAGGTCTTGTGGGTCACAATATGTTTTTGTGGTTGCGGTGGACATGCCCCTGCTAAATTTGGAGTTAATCCGCCATATGATGCAGGTCTTAGAAGCGGCAGACCCCCCTCCCCTTGCCTTCGCTCCCGAAACCGATGGTTATTTGGAAGCCACCCACGCATTTTACTCCATAAACGCTTTGGGCTATATAGAAAAGCAGATAGATGCGGGTAATTTTGCTGTAAACAAAATTTTAAAAGGTCTTGACGCTATGCGTCTGGATGAAGGGATAAGCCGCAGCTTTGATGCGGATTTAACCATGTTCACAAACCTAAATTATGCGGAAGATTTGGATAAGATTGGAGGTTACAATTGTGATTGATAAAACCATCATAACCAGATATGACCAAGAGGGCAGCAGACAAGCGGAGGACCCCGTAATTAGGGAGCTTCGCGCCAATTTAATGATAAATGGGGAGCTGTACCTGTCCATGATGTGCTTGCCTCAACATTTTGAGGAGCTGGCGGTGGGCTTTATGTTCTCTGAAGGATTGATAAAGTCCTACGCCGACATTTCAAATATTGATGCCACTTGCACAGGAAACATTTTCGTTTTTACTCACGAACCTGTGGTGTACAATAAAAATGAAAACCGAGTGTTGGTGTCTGGATGCGCCAACGGAAGCGTTAATATGGCGTTTCTAAATGAAGCTAATCTTCAGCCTTTGTCTGGGGATTTAACTTACAGCTACGAAGAAATTGTGTCTATGATGGCAACATTTTCTGGGCAATCCCCTATTTTCAAGGAAACTGGTGCTGTGCACAGTGCCGCTTTGCTTTTCAAAAACGGTGAAAACATCTTTTTTGAGGACATAGGCAGGCACAACGCTGTTGATAAGGTTGTAGGCACTGCGCTAATGCGCGATTTGCCAATCAGCGAGGGAGCTTTGTTGATTAGCGGCAGGGTATCTTCTGAAATCGCTCTGAAAACTACCCGCTTAGGCATACCTGTTATGATAAGCCAATCTGCTCCAACATCTATGTCCGTTGCCATTGCCGAAAAGGTGGGTATGACCCTAGTCGGCTTTGCTCGGGGTCGTCGTTTTAACGTATATTCTGGAAATTCAAGAATTACATAATTTTTAAGGAGGAATTGAAATGTCTGAAACTGCAAAAAAACCAGTTTCCCCCGCAATGGTGTGGGCGCTTTTGTCTGCCATACACGTTGCATACGGTTTGGTGTTAACCGCAATAAGCTTAGATGGTGTCAGCTTTTTTGACGCCCTGTGGACTTATGGCTTGTGGAGCATCATCAACAACCCTGCAATTTTACCCCTGGACCACATTGCCATGGGTGGCATCGGTCCGTCTTTTGTAAACGCAGGGCTTGTGGGCTTCATTATTCTAGGCGGATTTAAATTTGCCAAATTGCCAATCAGCGGCCCTCAAATGGCCGTTCTTGGCATAGTCGTTGGTTTTAGCTTCATGGGTAAAAACATTTTAAACATTTTACCGATTTTGCTTGGTGCGCTGTTGTACTCTGCCTTTATGAAGGGTAAGGGCGGCAATTTGCGTGATACCTACAAAAACCACATTACCATGGCGGGCTTCGCTACATGTCTTGCCCCCGTTGTCACTCAACCTGCCTTTATACCGCAGTTTACTGATGTTGCGGGACAGTGGCTTGGCGTGGTTATTGGTGTGGTCTTTGGTCTTGCTATTGGCTTTTTCATTAACGCCATGGCGGTGTTTATCCGCAAAAGCCACGAAGGTCTTAACCTTTACAATATCGGATGGGGTGCAGGTTTGTTTGCAATCGCCTTAACCGCCATTTATGGGGCTTTTGGCATCGAAAACTTTGTTAATTCTGCCCCTGCCAGAGGTCTTGGCGGGCAAGTTGTAGACATTTATGGCAACTATCGCCAATTGAGCCTTCCTGGTGCTTACAACATTGAAATTTACGGGTATATAATCTTTTTGTCCCTGTTCTTTATCGTTATGGGCGTGCTAAGCGGCGCGAAAGCCAGCGACATAAAAGAATGTTTGTATTTAAAGGCTGGGGACTCAAAATTTATAAACAATTTCCTTGCAAAATATGGTCACGGCAAAACCTATCTTGCCATGGGGCTTTTAGGCGTGATGATTTTGGCCGTCACCTTACCTCTTGGCATCAACATCAATGGCCCAATCCTTGCGGCAGTCATCACTGTTGTTGGTTGGGGCGGATTTGGTAAAGCTGTTGCAAACGCCGCCGCCATCGGCTTGGGTGTTTTGATTGCGGGAATGCTTCGCTACTTTATTCTTCCAGGTCACGAGCAATGGGCGCATTACAATTTATTGGAATATTTGCGCACACAACCTGTTATCTGGACCTCTGCCCTTTGGGGTATGTGCTTGTCGCCTATGGCACGCTTTTTCGGCTGGAAATGGGCAATCCCAATCGGTATGCTCCATTTCGTGTTGGCAGCAACCATCGCCAACTTCCACTGGGGTCAGCAACTTTACAACAACGGGCTTGCGGCAGGATTTGTGTGTTTGATTATGATACCACTTATCCGCGCTTTGGACAAAAAAGGCAGATACGGTATGGAGAAGGTTTATCCCGACCCATCCTAAAACTAAAAACAACCAAAAACAACCCGCCAATACAATGCGGGGCTGATGTAAGAAAATATTCACAAGAGCAAGTGGCGTAGTGTAAATTACACCATTCGCTCTTGTTTTTTGTATCTTAAAATTGACAATACATTTTTAGGTATGCTATAATAATACAAATACAGCTTCGGGAGGCACATATGAAAATCGAGACAGGTGAATCTTTGATATATTCGTGGCTTAGACACGAGAAATTGTGTCAAATCACACAATTAAATTGGAAAACATCACCATTTTGGAGTCTTGATAATTATGATGACCTACAAATACTCATGGGGAAATTCGACGACTATTATAGAGTTAAATATGGATACGATATTTTCAAGGGATGCTCGCTAGAGCAGGTGCTAAGGCAAGCCGAAATTGATGCTGTTGGCATTGCATACTCAGAAACAGCGCAAAGCATATATGCTGTCGATATAGCTTATCATAGTGCGGGAATCAATTATGGAGATAAAGAAAAAACATTAAGCAAAATTATCCTTAAATGTATACGAACAGTTTTGTGTCTTTACGGCTGCTTTAATATGGCAAGCGGCGAAGTTATTTTTGCTTCGCCCAAAATTAATCCTGCCATCGAAAAAGAATTAGTGCCCATGTTCGAAGAACTAACAAGCCTAATAAAACAATTTGGCTTAGAAATTACTGTATTATTATATTGCAATGATGCCTTTTTTTCTGATATTATGCAGCCTATTGTAGAAAAAGGAACAAAAATAGCTGATACATCAGAGCTGTTTTTACGCAGTATTCAAATGTATCAAATGTTCAATCCTTCCGCTTTACAAAAAAATGCGCCAATACATAAACCAGATAACATTCAAAGAGCAAGAACAAGAACAAAAACAGATACAACGAATAGGCATGGTATAGCAAATGATAAAATACCAAGATGGGCGGCTAATAAATCTCAAAATAATCATAAAATCATAAGGGCATATTTTCAATTATTGCACGAAGCAGAAAAGGTGACACGCCAAGCACTTGAAGGACGTTGCCAAAACGAGGAGATGCACCCAGATGTATATGTCAGGGATTTTAAAGGAAACTTTAATTCAATGAAATCAGATAAGGGTAATTCTCATGGCAAAACATTTATTGAAAACGGAATTAATGTTACGATTTGGGATGAAGTGGCAGAAACATTAGAAAGGTATCGCAGTTTATTCATGGAATAATCAGAACGAGATGTCAAGTATCAAAATTGAAGTGACTGCAGACTGCGACAAGCAGCTTGTGGCTTGCCATTGGGCAAATCCACAAGCTGCTTGTTGGTGGTATAGCCCCCAACCCTAAAATCCTGTTTGGATTTTTGTTAAGCCAGCACAAATGCTGTCTGCTACGCCCCCGCATGGACTGAAAATACCGAAACCAAAAATACACCCGAAAACCGAAAAACAGGACACACATCATGTTTGTGTCCTGTTTTTGTATGATTTTCTCACATCAGCCGCCCTAAACTATCAGCGGGTTGTTTTTTAGTTTGAGCGATTGATAATTTCTTTAACGACGCTTCCGAAAGCCGCTTCATGCTTCTCGCTTAGCTGAATAAATGTGCGAATTTCGTCCTCAGTGAAGCCTTCCCACACAATGAAATCAGCATCTTGAATGGGGGTTATCACTTTTTTGCAATACTGACGACCGACGGAAGTCAGTACAACCACTTTGTTGCGCCTGTCTGCCCCTTCGGTCATTTCTACCAACCCCTGCTCCCAAAAACTCTTTATCACGCTGTTTATCAGCTGTTTGGGTAACAGCAACTTGTCACAAATGGCTTTTTGGGTGTATTCGGCACCTGGTTCTGCCAAACATTCCAACACCCAAAAAGACACAATACTAAGACCAAAGGATTTTGCGTAAAGTGTGTATGCAACCTCTGACTTCCGCCAAACTTCCCGCAACCGCTCTGTTGCCATCTTTTGCAAACGTCTGTCCATAGAAACCTCCCGCTTAGGCGTAATTATAGCGTTTCTTCATCTTTATGAAGAATACCACAGTCAGCACAATGCCCAGAATTT
>WQSI01000016.1 GCA_009787945.1 Defluviitaleaceae bacterium | reverse complement strand
GACATCTTCACCATCTTCAAGCCCTATCATTGCAAAGCCCATATATTCGTCACCGCATTTGACCGCAAAGGGTTGGAGGGCGTATTCAGCAGGTATTTTGCCGTCTTGCACTTCTTTTAGGGCTGTATAAGCTTCTGCAAGACTATAAGAATTTGGTGCAACAAGGGCAGTGTCCGCTGTTAAATCTAAAATATCTGCAAAGTTATCCTCGTTTATCGCTTCTAGCGTAACCATTATTTCTTGCCCCTCTGCCTGTCCTTTGGCACAACGCAAGTTCCGCTTGCTTTGCAGACCACAATAGGCTCTGCAAGCAAGTCCGCTGCCGTGACCCCTGCATCTGGGTTTGGCGCAATTACTTTTTTAGCAACAAATTCCATTTTGCGGGAGCTGTTGCCGATTTGCACAATTTCGCCAGTGGCTTCGATATAATCCCCTGCGTATACTGGGGCTAAAAATTCCACACTATCATAAGCCACAAAAAGCCCTTCATCGCCATCATGGCGTATGAGCAACTCTGTTGCTACATCACCAAATAGAGCCAGCATCCTAGCCCCGTCCACCAAGTTGCCTGCATAATGGGCATCTGCTGTGCTCATTCTCAATCTAATCATCGCTTTATCCATGGTTTTTCCTCCTTCTGCTGTTTGAGAAAGGGCGGGCTGATACCCGCCCCTACATTCAATTCAATTTAATTTAATTGGTGTTACATTTCTTGGGGGGCTTTAATTCCTAAAATACCTAGAGCAGTAGCTATTACAGTCTTAGTGCAATGTGTGAGATGCAAGCGAGCCTTCTGCAACTCTGCATCTGCCTTTAATATAGGGTTGTCGTGATAAAATTTGTTAAACGCTTGGGCAACAGACATTACAAAGCGCGAAATTATAAAGGGTTCGTAGCGTTCCCCTGCTTCTTGCACCTTTGTTGGGAAGTTGTTAAGGGTTTTGATAAGCTCCAATTCTTCATCTGCTACAAGCAGGGTCAAGTCGGCATTTGCGAAGTCTAGCTCGGCTTTTGTTAGCACCGAGCAACAGCGGGCGTGGGTGTATTGCACATAAGGCCCTGTTTCCCCCTCGAAGCTCAATGCCCGCTCCCAACTGAATTCCACATCTTTAATGCGGCTATTGTAAAGGTCGTTAAAAACAATTGCTCCAACACCAACTTGCTTAGCAACATCTTCTTTATCGGGCAGGTTTGGGTTTTTCTCCTCAATGGTCTTGCGGATGCGCTCAACAGATTCTTTCAGCACGTCCTCCATCAACAGGGCGTTGCCCTTGCGGCTAGACATTTTACCTTCTGGCAGTGTCAAATAGCCAAAAGGCACATGAACAAGCTGTTCTGATGCCCAATCATGCCCCATAAGCTCCACAACCTTGAAGCACTGGGCAAAATGCAAAATCTGTTCTTTTGAAGTGACATATAAGGCCTTCACAAAATTGTATTCATTTTTACGATGCAAAACAGAAGTGATGTCGCGGGTGGCGTAAATTGTTGCCCCGTCGCTTCGTAAAATAAGGCAATTGGGCATTTTATGGTCCTCTAAATCCACAATCCAAGCGCCCTTATCCTCAACAGCAACACCCTTTGACTTTAGCTCGTCCACAACAGGCTGCATTTTGTCGTTATAGTAGCTTTCCCCGTTAAAAGAATCGAATTTAACATCAAGCAATTTGTAAATTTTATTATGGTCAGCCATGCTAATTTCTTTGAACCAACGCCACAGCTCCAAGGCGTACTCATCTCCTTGCTCCATTTTTAAAAACCAGGCACGGGCTTCGTCCTCAAGCTCTGGCTTATCCCCTGCTTCTTGGTGAAACTTCACATAAAGACGCTCTAGCTCCTCAATACCTTCGGCTTCTACTGTGTTTTTGTTGCCCCAATGCTCATAAGCTGTGATTATTTTACCAAACTGCGTTCCCCAATCTCCAAGGTAGTTGATGGAGAAACTTTTGTACCCCAGAAAGTTAAAAATATTGTATAGAGCATGACCAAACACCGTAGAGCGCAAATGCCCAATATGAAACCGCTTCGCCATATTGGGAGAGGAATAGTCAATAACAACTGTGCCGCCTTTACCAATTTCAGATTTGCCGAAGTTAGAGCCTTCTGCGTAAATTTTCGGCAAAATAGACTGGGCATAAAACCCGCGGTTCACAAAAAAATTCAAGTATGGCCCGCTTGCCTCTACAGACTGTAAAAATGCTGGCAATTCAAGGGAGCTTGCTATCTCGGTTGCTATCACTCCTGGGGCTTTTTTTAAGGTTTTTGCAAGTTTGAAGCAAGGAAAAGCAAAATCACCCATAGCGGGGTCAGGGATTTCAATTGCTCCCGCCACCTCTTGGGCGTCAAGTTCTGTAGCGGCTGCTAAAAGCCCCGCAATTTCGATTTTAAAATCCATATTCTCTCCAATCTTTTTCTATTCTGTTGGCAGCGACTGGCGGTTATGTTGCACCTCTTCCAGCACTACCTTATAAAAATCTTCCATCTCTTTGGATTTTTGTTGCTGTTTTTCAAAATTGCCTTGCAACAAATCATCAAGCTCGCCGAGGATGCTGTCCGCATATTGGGCGGCAGATACCTTAAAATCGTGGGCTTCACGCTCTGCATCTTCCAGAATTTTGGCGGCAACCTGCTTGGCGTGTACGGTAATTTCATGCTCGTCCACCATTTGTACAGCCTGCTCTTCCGCAGCGCGCAACATCATTTCCGCCTTTGTGCGGGCTTCGCTAATTTGGTTATCTTTGTCGTTAAGTAGGCGGCGTGCCTGGTTAATCTCTGCGGGCAGCCCCTTGCGCATTTCGTGGACAATGCCCCTAATGTCATCAATCAGGTGAAAAAGGCTCTCCTTTTCAAGGCTAATTTTACCAGAAAAAGGAACGGCCCGAGCGCCGTCGATAATGCCATCCATTTCAGACAAGGTGTCCTCTATCCTATCAATTTGTGAGCTAATAAGTTCCATAATTGCCTCCTGCTTAATTTATACCGAGCCCCGTCCCTGGGCATAAAATCAATTAAAATAATTATATCACACCTTGGCTATCTTTTGCAATATTTTGTTATAAACATTTTGCGGAACCATTTTAGAAACATCTCCCCCAAGAACCGCAATCTCTTTAACTGCCGATGATGATAGCAAAGAAAACGCTGTGCTTGCAGGCATGAACAGGGTTTCGATGTTATTGTTTAGCATTTTGTTAAATTGCGCCATTTGGTTTTCATATTCAAAATCCCTATTGTTTCGCACGCCCTTTATTACAACTTGTCCTTCTACACCTCTTACAAATTCTGCCAACATGCCCCGAAACGAGGTGACATCCACATTAGGCAGCGTTTGGCAGGCATATCGTAGCATATCAATCCGCTCATCCACCGTAAACATGGACTTTTTAGCGGGGTTGTTTAAAATTGCTACTGTCAGCTTTTTTGAAATTGCAGCCGCCCGATGGATAATGTCCATATGCCCTAAGGTCACTGGGTCAAAACTGCCTGGATATATCGCGTTCATGCCTATTCACCCCGCCTAATAAAAAATAATTTACTTCCTCCGTACCTCTTTACTTTGAAAATTTCAAATCCTAAGTATGGTGTCAATACCTCATCAGATGCAACTTCTGCGATGATGATGCCACCATCATCTAAAATATCCGTTGATGTTATGCCTTTCAGGGTTTCGGCGGCAAGACCCCAATTATATGGCGGGTCGAGGTAGATTATATCGAATTTATAGCTCATTAAGCGCGGCATAACTTCAGGGATTCTTTCTCTGATAATCTCCGCTTCGGTGGTCAGATTCGTTTTCTCGAGATTCTTCCTAACAAGCTCTACAGCTATTCTGGATGCGTCCACAAATATGCAATGCTTAGCCCCGCGGCTAAGAGCCTCGATGCCTATAGCACCAGTGCCTGCAAACAAATCTAAAAAACGGCAATCCTTCACATTCGTTTGGAGGATATTAAATAGATTCTCCTTAATGGCGTCCGTGGTAGGACGCACTTTGTCGGTTTGAAGGGGAAGCAAATGTGTTCCCCGCGCTTTACCTGAAATAACTCTCATAAAATTATGCCTCCCTCGTTATCATGTAAAAATTTTAGTATTAGACCTGTTCCAAAACCTCATTCCGCCATCTTTTTGGTCTTTTTGCCGAAATGCTGCAGCGTCAGAACCCTCACATACCTAGGGGTATGTGAGGAACCTGCCACCTTGCATTTCAACAAAAATCCTCAAAAATCTGACGAAAGCAGGTTTCGGAACAGGTCTATTGCTACAACGCCACTCCCTTTACCTTTGTCAACAGCTTGTCAATCTTGTTTTTTAGGGGTATGTGGCTGACCTCCCTCATATTTATTACCGCTTCCCGCGCCGCCGCCAACACCTCCATGTCTTTATAAAGGTTTGCTAAAAGCAAGCGGGGCAGACCATGCTGCATTGTGCCGAAAAACTCACCAGGGCCGCGCAATTCCAAATCCATTTCGGAGAGGACAAAACCGTCACCTGTTTTGGTCATGGCTTCCATACGTTGTTTTGTAACTTTACTTTTGGCATCCGTTACCAAAATGCAATAGGATTTGTGTTGCCCGCGCCCAACCCGACCCCGCAACTGGTGCAGCTGGCTAAGTCCGAACCGCTCGGCGTTTTCAATCATCATAATCGTGGCATTTGGCACATTTATGCCTACCTCCACCACGGTTGTGGATACAAGCACCTGAATTTCATTGTTTGCAAAGGCTGACATTATAGCGTTTTTCTCCGCAGGTTTCATGCGCCCGTGAAGTATGCCTACGCTAATATCGGCAAAATCCCCCGTTTTCAGCTCCTCTGCAAATTTGATTACCTGGGTTATCTCTTGCTTGTTTTGCGCACCCGACTCATCTTCGTCCTCATCTTTTTGGATTAGCGGGCAGATGATATAGGCTTGCCGCCCTTCTTCCACCTCTTTTTTGATGAAGGCGAAAAGCCGCTGATGATAGGCTTTTGTAACCGAATATGTATCAATGGGTTGCCGCCCTGGCGGCATTTGGCGAATGGCAGAAATGTCCATATCCCCATAAAGCACCATGGCAAGGGAGCGGGGGATTGGTGTTGCCGTCATAACCAAAATATGGGGCGCGCGCCCTTTAGAATTTAGCGCGGCACGCTGACGAACACCAAAGCGGTGCTGTTCGTCGGTTATCACAAGCCCAAGCCGCGCAAATTCCACATTTTCTTGCAAAAGGGCATGAGTGCCAATAATTACATCAATTTCGCCGTTTGAAAGGCGGGCTTTAACTTCTCGTTTTTCCTTTGCTTTCATTGAGCCGCTAAGTAGGGCGCATTTTACCCCAAGCTTGCCAAAAATCTCGCTAAAGGCATGATAATGTTGGGTTGCCAAGGTTTCTGTAGGTGCCATCACAGCAGACTGGAAACGGTTTACCCCTGCTAAGTAGCATAAAACCATAGCAACCGCAGTTTTACCGCTGCCCACATCGCCTTGCAACAGCCGATTTAAAGCGTATCCACTAGAAATATCCGCCAGAATTTCATTAATGACTTTTGATTGGTCGCCTGTTAACTCATAGGGCAAAGCCTGTAAAATTGGGTTTATATCCATATTTTCAAACATATCTGTGGGGGTTATTTTCTGCTTCAAATGACCTTTGGCAGTGAGAAGAGCCGCTTGCAACAAAAACAATTCCTCAAAAACAAGACGTTTGCGAGCTGTGTAAAAATCCTCCCCACAGGCGGGAAAGTGAATGTTTTCCACAGCAAAACCTCGGTGGCATAAACCATGAGCCTGCAAAATATCTTGCGGCAAAAAATCCGCAATTTGCCCTGATGTTGCATCTAAAGCTTGGCGAATAAGCCCCCGCAGAACCTTCTGGGTCATGCCTGCCGTCAGCTTATACACAGGAACAATCCGCCCTGCTGACAAGTTGTCCGCCCCAGCCTTTTCCCAGTCAGGATTTTCCAGGGTTATCCCCGCCACGCCCCAGGACACCCTGCCCGAAATGTAGTATTTATCACGTTCTGCAAACACTTGCTTAAGGTATGGTTGGTTAAACCAAGAGATGCCAATTTGCCCCGTATCGTCAGAAAAATATATGCGGGTTACGTTTTTGTTGCCAAATTGTCTAAATTGGGCATTGCCAACGCGGCTTACTAAAATCGTTGCCATTTGCCCGTGTCCAAGCTCTGCAATGGGCGATATTTTGCCTCTATCCAAATAATCTCTGGGAAAAAACTCCAATAAATCGCTAATGGTTGAAATCCCAAGCCGATTAAACGAAGTAAGCCGAGCTTCCCCCACACTTTTCAGTGTTTCCACACCATCTGTCAATCGCATCTTGCACCCCCACCAATAATTATACAGCCTAGCTCAAATAACGTCAAGGATTTTTGGCTTGACGATTTGGTAATTCGCAATTATAATTGGAACGGGGGGATGAAGTATGGAAATTTGGTTGATATATGCGTCATTAGCGGCAGTGTTTGCCGCACTTACCACGGTTTTGGCAAAAATCGGGATTAACAATGTAAATTCCCACTTGGCAACTGCAATCCGAACAGGGGTTGTGGTGGTTTTTGCGTGGATAATGGTTATTGTCACTGGCTCGGCAGGGGGCATTGGGTACATAAGCGATGAAACGTGGTTATTTCTGGTTTTATCAGGCTTGGCAACGGGGGCAAGCTGGCTCTGCTTTTTTCACGCCCTAAAATTAGGCGAAGTTAGCAAAGTTGTACCAATTGACAAATCTAGTACCATTTTAACGATGATTTTGGCGTTTATTATCCTGGGTGAGCCTGTTGGTCTTATTATGGCAATTGGCATGGTGTTAATGGCAATTGGCACATGGCTTATGTTGGAGCTTAAAAAACCTAGCAAACAAGAGGCTGGCAGGGCAGGGGGATGGCTGGTTTATGCCCTTCTTGCCGCGGTGTTCGCAAGCCTGGTTGCTATTTTTGGCAGAATTGGCGTGGCAGAAATGGACGCAAATTTGTGGACAGCATTGCGCACCATGGTTGTTTTGCCTTTGGCGTGGCTGATGGTTTTTAAAACAGGCAACCAAAAAACCACCAAGCAAATTGACGGCAAATCTTGGACATTTTTGATTTTGTCAGGGGTTGCTACAGGAGCAAGCTGGCTGTTTTTCTACCATGCCCTGCAAAACGGCCCTGCCAGCCACGTTGTCCCCATCGACAAACTTAGCATATTGTTGACAATGATTTTTGCACGATTGTTTCTGGGCGAACGGTTCTCACGGCAAAGCTTGGCAGGGCTGACTTTGCTGACAATTGGCACGCTGATGCCAGTGATTTTTTAGCGAAGCGGCTGCGGGGTTTCGCTGTCAGAAACAGGCGTGAAAATAGTGCTCATAATTCGATGATACTCGCTTTCTGCTACCAACATGTAGCCTTCTATGCAAAGTATAGAAATCACCGTCTTTCGATTTTGTCGCATCAAAAAGGGTGGATAGTTGATAATTCCATCTGACCTAAATCTATATAAAAAGCAACTAGGAGCTAGTTAGTCGTTTAAAATGTTGGTATTCAGATTTTTTTGGTGTGTCGATTGCTGAATTTAGGTGATTGCCCCTTTGAAACTTTATTCATATTAGGAACAACCATATACAAATCTCTGAAATCGTGGTCAAGTCCGCTATCAAACGCACGTGGAGCATTTGTCGAAGTCGTTATAGGTGAACGTCTACTTTGTGTTTCAATGTATCTAACAGCTCTCACATCAAGTTCTTCGAATATAGAACCAAACACAAGAGTTGCAACCTTTAATCGTTGTAGAACTTTGAAGTAATTCGACAGTGCCGCTTTGCTACAGTTGATGGTAGTTACTGTGTGCTTTCTGTTTATTAACTCATCAGCAACTAATCCGAGATTCAAAAAGTCCTTAATGGAATTTGCAATCAAATCAAGTATTTTCGATGAATTTAATTGGAAAGCATTTATTGGAACCAAAATAATGTTTTCTTCACTACACTGCAATAACTTTTCTCGGTCTTTTACTTTGGTTTTTTCATCTGTGTAATGAGTTTCTCCTTGAAATTCAAAAGCAATCTTAAAACCCTCAAACAGCACATCTAATTCCATTTTTTGGTTTGTTATCGGATTTACAAGAAAATCAGGATACGCTTCAATCTCTTTAAGGCTTTTTCTAGTCGTCAGAGAAATCATCAAATCGAGATAGCAATTTAATAATGATTCGCTGTAATTACATTGGTCATCATACTTCGTATCAAGATTTTGTTCGATTCTGGCACGAACAAATCTGCACAAAAGAAGTATTTCATGCTTAAAGTCATGTTCCTTCAAGCCCAGACGTTTTATGTCATCGTGCAAGCCCGAAATAATCTTTGTTATCAAGGGTATTCCTTTCAAGCTATTCAAAGAAGCAAACTCTTTTCTTGATAGGTTGTTCCTCAATTTAATATATAGGTTCTTGAAACGTTTTTCAAGCAAAGTAATTTTATCCGCTTCTAACGAAGATAAGTATTTTTTATGAGATATTCTAATCGCTTGCATTATCTGTTTTCTTATGTCCCTATCAATTGATGTGGCTACTTGGGTTTCTTCACTCATCAGATTAAATCACCCCACAATCTTTACATAATTGATACCCCCAAAAGTTCTCTTAAAATATTTGAATGATGCCCATATAAATCCAACCTTCTTCTGCCTCTAAATAAACGGTTTCGGTGCGATATTGGGAAAGAAGGTCTATATAGGCTTGTTGGTAGGTTGCGGGTTGGACGCAAGAAGTCAAAAGCAGAATTGCTAATCCGATTATAAAAATTCGCCTGTTCATTTGCGCACCTCGTCTATTTCTGTATTAACAGCAGAATCTTGCGCCTTACACATGCGCCTATAAACGCCCTCTTGCGCTATAAGTTCGGTGTGGTTGCCGCTTTGTACAATCCTTCCGTTTTCAAAAACATGGATAACGTCAGCATTTCGTATGGTGGAAAGGCGGTGGGCAATTGCGATTATTGTCCTCGTTCCTGCGATTTCGCTAATTGCTTGCTGTATTTGCATTTCGGTTTCCACATCCACACTTGCAGTTGCTTCGTCTAAAATAAGCACGGGAGCTTTACATAAGACAGCGCGGGCGATTGCCATGCGCTGTTTTTGTCCGCCAGACAGGCGCAAACCTCGTTCGCCAACTTGGGTTTGGTAGCCGTCAGGCATGGCTTCAATATCATTATGGATACGAGCGATTTTGGCGGCAGCTTCAATTTCCTCAATGGAAGCATTGGGCGACGAAAGGGCGATGTTTTGGGCTATTGTGCCGTTAAATAAAAAGGTATCTTGGAGAACAACGGACACGTTTTTGCGCAAACTATTCAAAGTTATGCTTTTTAGGTCGTGACCATCAATGGTAATGCGCCCTGCTGTGGGGTCGTAGAAACGGCTTATTAACTGGGTCATTGTGGATTTACCGACACCAGTTGCCCCCACAAAAGCCACCATCATACCAGGCTTTATCTGGAATGAAATATCATTCAAAATCACTACGTCATCTATGTAAGCAAAATCAACACTTTCAAAATTTATTCCGCCTTCGGCGACACCTATATCTACAGCGTTTTCAGCGTCTACTACATTTTCTGGCTCGTCTAAAATTTCAATAACCCGCTCTGCTCCTGCAAGAGCCTGGCTTGCCGCTTCAAGCAGATTGGCAAGCCCAGTGATTGGGGCAAAAAACAGGGCAAGATACAGCAAAAACGCCACTATATCCGCCGCGGGCAAACCTTGATGAAACGCCATAAACCCGCCGAAGCCCACCACAATAACCGTGCCTAACGCCGTGATAAATTCCACAGTGGGGTGGAAAACTGCTGACGTTTTTAAGGCTTTTAGCATGGTGCTGATATAATGCCAGTTTTTATCCCGAAAATTGCCGCTTGCACGTTCTTGCTGTCCAAAAGCCTGTATTTCTTTTATGCCAGAAAGGTTATCCTGTAATTGGGCGTTCATTTCCCCGCGGGTTTTTTGTAGCAAACGAAATTTCGGGCGGACTTTCTTAGTAAAAATCCAGCCGCTTAGAAGGATAAAGGGTACAGGTATCAGCGTCAACAGGGCAAGCTGTGGGTTGATAACGAACAAAATTGTCGTAACCCCGATGAGGGTGAAGAAATTCGTCATCATGTCGGGGATTATGTGGGCGTACATTAGCTCAAACTGGTCTGTGTCTGCAACAACCCGCGTCATCAGCTCCCCAGTCTGCTTATTATGGAAAAACCGCATAGAGAAACTTTGTATGGTGTTATACACTTTTTGGCGGATTTCGTGAACCAAATTCCAGGCGGCAACATGGGCAAGATAGCTTGCCATAAAACGAAAAACCACGCGCAACAGATACAGCCCAAGCAACATCAGCGCGATTGTGCCTACCCGCCCCAAGCCGTTTTCAGTGATGCCGTCGGACACAATGGCAATCATATCTCGCAGAAGCATAGGCGCGGCAAGGTTTAGCCCCGTCACCGAAAGGGTGCTGAACATGGCAATAATCAACAAAACACGGTATTTTTTAGCCTCTTTTGCAATTCTTAACAGAATTTTCACTTTTAACCCCCCGCTTATTAAAAGTTAGGTGTGTGGTTCTACACCAAAGCGTTAAAAAGTTGGTCAAACTTAGTTAGCAAAACAAAATTGCCCCGAACCTTTAACTGACCCATCATAAACGCCTTTTGAGCGGTTATTTTTTTGCGCAGCACATCTCCCCAAACCTTGGCATCAGTTATGACAATAATGTCGTTTTTCTCGGCTTCCCATTCGTAAAAAAAACATTCTTGGTTTGAAATGGCAATGTGGCCTGTAAATCCGTCCATGCCTGTGATATTCAACTGGATTACGGTCTCTAAGTCTTTTGCCAGCTGGGTGTTAAAATGATGGGGGAGGGCAGCGGTTAGTTGTTTAATATTCCGCTCCCCTGCAAATCCTGAATTTACTGGGGTTGTGATGGATACGGGCTGCTCTTGCTCCACAATTGCATCATCACCGCTTACATATTTTTTAGCAAACATTGCAGAAATTTTGTTTATATCCTGTTGCTGTTCCCCGCTCATGTTGTCTAGGTTGTGTTTTTTGTATAAATCCCCAACGCTGACAGTGGGCAGACGGCGTGGTTCTGGCTGTGTTTTCGGTTGTGGACGGGGTTGATAATCACGCTCCTGAGGTATTTCTTGGATTGTTTGCCTAGACGCGGCATTTGATTGTTGGCGCGGCAACACATATTTACGGTTTTGACGCAAAATTCTATAAAAATCTTCGGACTGCCGCTCGATTAGCTCTATCATGCTTTTTTGGGCAACTGACGCAACAGATGCGTTAAGCCCAATGCGTACCACATCAAAACCGCCCAATTCTAATATGCCTTGAGATAGTATTTCCAAAGCTGACCGCTCTCCTCCGTTTTCCGAAATCCCTAAAATCAAGCAAGGCTTGCCATCTAAAGCGTTTTCGTGGGCAGTGTTGCTAAAATATTCCAAAAAGGCGACGAGAGAGGAGGAAGGCAAGCCAAAAAGTGCCGAAAAGGCGAATATTACGCCATCAGCGGTTTTTATGCCCTCCATAATGTCGCGGGTGCGGGTTATATCCGTGCCGTTGTAAATTCCAACGCCAAGGGTGTCCAAGTTGAAAACTTGCACAGTTTCTCCTGTTTCTGTCAATGTGTCGCAAGCCAATTTGGCGGCAACATTCAGCCCGAAATCTGTGGCTGATGGGGCAATTATAGCTGCAATTCTCATCTTTGGTCGCACCTCACGAAAAAATAAAATTCTACTTGCTAATATTTCCAGAATATTATATCATTAAGCAAAGAGATTGTCAAGAAAAGGTGATGAGATGAAAATAGTTTTGACTGGTGGCGGCACAGCTGGGCATGTTGTGGGCAATTTGGCGTTGATGCCAGGCTTGCAGGAAAGTGGATTTGAGGTTAGTTATATCGGTGGCAAGGACGGCATGGAAAAGGGCTTGGTGGAAGCTGAAAAAGTGCCGTATTATGGCATTTCGTCAGGAAAACTGCGGCGATATTTAAGTTTGAAAAATTTGACGGACGCTGCCCGTGTGCTGAAGGGCGTGGCAGATGCGCGAAAAGCCCTAAAAAAAATAAAACCTGATGTCGTTTTTTCTAAAGGGGGATTTGTGACTGTTCCTGTGGTTTATGCCGCCAAAACGCTGAAAATTCCTGTGGTTATCCACGAATCGGATATTACTGTGGGGCTTGCTAATAAGCTGGCTCTGCGCCATGCCTCAAAAATTTGCTGCGTTTTCCCTGAAACCATGGCTAATTTGCCTTCTGATAAGGCGATTCACACAGGAACGCCTTTGCGCCGTGAAATTTTTGGTGGGTCGTCTGCAAAAGGGCTGGAAATGTGCGGCTTCACCAAAGAATTGCCTGTTATTATGGTAATGGGCGGCAGTAGCGGGTCGGTGGCAATAAATACCGTTTTGCACCAGGCTCTGCCGCATCTGGAAGAATTTAACATAATCCATATTTGTGGCAAAGGCAATGCTGACAAAACCCTTGAAAGCGGCAAATATCGCCAGTTTGAATATGTTAGCAAAGGCATGGGGGATTTGTATGCCGCAAGCCAATTGGTCATATCCCGAGCTGGCTCCAATTCCTTGGCGGAATTACTGGCTTTGCACAAACCTAATGTGCTAATCCCCCTCCCGAAACAGGTTAGCCGCGGTGACCAAATTTTAAATGCTCAAAGCTTTGAAAAGCAGGGCTTTTCCGTGGTATTGGATGAGGATGGGATGGACGCTAATAAATTGTCAGAAACCATTAAAGACACCTATACCCGCAGAAGTCACTTTAAAGGCATAATGTCAAATATTAACAACGGAGATGGAACGGAAGAAATTATTAAAATCATAAAATCAGTAGCTATTAAAAGCTAATTAAGGGGATTATTATGGATAAAACCAAAGAAATTATCGTACCAGAAGAGTTAAAAGTCGTAATGGCAACAGATGAAGAGGCAAAGGATTTTTTTGACAGCCTTACAAATGGCTACAAAAGAGGATATTGCGATTGGGTTGGCGGGGCTAAACAAGCTTCTACACGAGAAACGAGAGCGGGCAAAGCATTGATAATGTTACAAAACAAACAAAAGACGCTGAAAACATAAACCTGGCTAAAATGGTCGCTTTTTTAAGTAGCCGCGCTCTTTCCATAGTTCATAGGGATGGTTGCCTTCGCCCACATATTTTTTTCACCACCATTTTGCTTACGTGGTAAAATGCCACTGTGGAAAGATGTGGCAGGGTTTTGCGGGATTTATAAAACGCTTTTGCCGACACGCGAAGGCGTTTTTCAAATTTTGCTTGCCTGGAGGCGGGCATTTTATTCCATTGGTTGTTCAACATGCGTAAGCCTAGGGAATACACGCGATTAACGCCCCAGTGTTTCAAATTTTTGCTAATTGGCTTTATCGCGGCGGCTGAACCTGCACCAGTGGTCAAAACAAATGCTTTTTTCTCAAAAATTTCCTCATAGGGAGATACAGCCAAAACTAAGAAATCCAAATGGTCTAGCAGGTTTTTCATACTAGCAGTCATGGTGGACGCGCCATAGTGGGGCGTCGCAAAAATTAACGCATCGGACGATATTACGCTTTTGATTATAGGGTCAATGTGCTGAAAGTTTGGGCATTTATCGCGCTTACCATTATGACATAGGGCGCAACCCGTGCAAAAGTTAGGTAAATCTTTATGTGGAAAGAACTCCGCAAATTCAACGTTTCCTCATTTGCGAAGTTCATCCATAAAAATTTGCGTGGCAAAATATGTGTTGCCCTTTCTTGGGCTTCCGTGGAAAACCGTTATTTTCATGGAAACTCCTTTGGCACTATTAGGGGTATCTTTTTAGGCAAGTTGCGTATTTCCACAGGCAATTTTGGGCCATATTCCCCGTCAATGTCACAGGTGTCGTAACTTGGGTTGGGGGCGAGAAGCTCCACCTGTACAAAATCATCCTGGAAATAAATTACATTTGGGTCACTAAAAATGTCCTGTTGGCGCAGAATTTTAAAGAAAAGCTTGCCTAAATCCATGATATTACAGGCTTTTATAGCGATGAAGTCCAACATGCCATCAGAAATTGACGCATCACGGACGAGCTTTGGGAAGCCCCCTGTTCCTGCGGTGTTTAGTGCTAGAAACAGGAAAATATCAAGCTCTCTCGTTCTTTCTGAATTGGTGATTCGAACGGACATGGGGTGGAAATTCGGCACTTCCTCCAAGCCCTTAACATAATAGGCAAGCTTGCCCAAGGTGGACTTCATACCCTCGTTAACCCTTTGGGAAACGTGGGTAAAAAGCCCTGCGCCGCAGACATTGATGAAATATTTATTATTTGCTTGCCCAATGTCAGCAAGAATTGTGTTTCCGCCGCCTACAGCGTCTGCGAAGCCTTGCGCGCCCACGCTCATGCCTATGAAATTGGCAAAGTCGTTGGCTGTTCCGCTGGGGATGATTGCCAATGGTAATAACACATCATGGGCGACCATTTCATTGATGACAGAGTTTACAGTGCCGTCCCCTCCCGATGCGGCTATTGCGTCAAAACCCCGCAAAGACGCTATAAATTCGCCTAAATCTAAACTGCCGTCCAGGCGGAAAGGCTGCACCAAAAAACCAGCCGCCTGTAATGTGGATGTGTATACATCAAGTTCGCCTTTAAAAGTTCGGTCGCCTGAAAACGGATTATAAATTAACGCTATTTTTTTCAAAAAATTCCCCCTATTCGTTAACAACTAGCTTGCGCTTCATAGCAAGCTCAAAAATTTCTAGCAAAAGGGTGAAAAAGTAAATTACTATGATGCCCGTCACCAACTCTTCAAAGAAACGGGGTATCCAAAAGTATATGAAGCCTGCAGCACGGGTTGCTGGCCCAATCACCGTAAACACAAGGATTACTGTGTTTAGGGAGTTGAAAATCAGCCCTGGTATCAAAATTGCCACAACCATTTTGATGAAACGCCCGTAAAACTTGCGGTTGCCGCTCTTTTTTGTGACAAGGTGGATTATAAGCTGAGGGATAAGCCCGATTAGCCCTGCTCCCATAAAGCCAAAACTGGTAATATATGGCATTATAAATACATTATTAGCGTTGGGCAGATGTTCGGGAGCCCAGAAAATTGCCCAAGCCGTTTCTGGGAATACATTAATAAAGATTAGGTTTACCACGCCTAATAGGAAAATTGCTCCGAAAGCCGCTGTGTACCCAATAGAAAAGACTTTAGGCGCGATATTGCGCACTTTCAGCCACAGCCAGCCGACGGTGAAGCCCCTCAAAAAGGCCACCACGGTAATTGGCCACATATATGGCCCTAGAGGTCGCAGGAAATGGACAAGCAAGTCTGCTGCCCCTCGCTGGATTCCGCCGAAAAAAGGTCCGAAGAAAATGGCGACCACATTATGGAAAATCCCTGCAAAGCTGATGCGGAGCATAGGCACGCCACCAATGGGAACGGTTATGCTGGCAACAAGGCTGATAACCAAGGAAAAACCAAGCATTATACCGATGATTACTGTGCGTTGGGTGCTGGTATAATTTGGCAGAATATTTTCAATGGGCGGCAATTCTTTATGTAGTATTATGCCTAGGAAAATCGCAAAAAACAAGGCGGCGTGGGTGATTATAAGAGGCCAAAACATTGCTGCTGTGCCTGTGTTGTCGTGAAAGTCTATGCCGTAGGTTATGTTGAAAATGGTTATCGCCAAAACCCCTACAGTTGCAGGTATCATAAGCTTTTTGAAGGGCAGCTTTGTAAATGCCATAGCAATCAAAACCACAGGGGCAATGATTAGCAAAAACAGCCATGGTTGCGCGCCATCCAAGGGAAAATGCGCTTCTGTTGCAATTTGAAAGGGTGACAAACTTCTGTCAAAAATCCGCACAGATGAGATGATTTCGTCTGTAATTTGTGTCTGGCTGTGGGTTATGCCTGTGGCAATGTCCAAAAGGTTCATGGTGGGCAGGTTGCCCTCGTCATTTGGCGTTGCATTTTGCACATTCCGCGCAACATTATGGTTAAGGTGCAGGGTTTCACCTTCCACAACAACAGTACCCTCATGGGTTGTAACAAGGGGTACAAAAAAACTTGCTGCAATCAGCAGGGATAGGGCAGCAATTGCCGCCTTAATGGTTTTGGTTTTCATTAAAAAAGCCTCCTTAGTGTAGTTGTTGCCACAAGGAAGCCCAAAATCTTCGTATGTGGCAGCGGATGCGAAAATGTACCGCACCCCTTTCGGGGCTTCGTCTGCTGGCAACCTCCCATCCAACAGCACTTAACGCACATTTTCTACTCTGACACACACATATTAACACAACAGGGTTAACCTGTCAAGAAAAATTTAAGCCCTTCACGAACCAAAGTTGAAAAGGGCTTAAATGCGCTATAATACTAGGTCGGGTTTGCGAAGCCTAAGCTGGTCGCTCATGTTGGGTTCTCCGTCAAAATCTGGGTCATAATCTAGGGTGGGAAAGTTGCTTCCTGTTAATTCTGTTGATAAAACCGTTTGGGGCGGAACATCCTTTGGGTTTGGATAATTTTTCTTTGTCATTAAAATCACTCCTTTACTAAGAGTATGCCCAAGTTTTGCTATTGTTTTATTTGTAAAATTATGGTAAATTTGCTTATGCGTTACCTACTTGCGAAAAATATTTTTTTAGGCTATAATTATGTTTGTGCAAATATTGAAGAGTTTGATTTCGGAGGTAAATTTATGGAGAGAATGACGGAATTAATAGATGTTTTGAATAAAGCCGCGGCGGCTTATGAAAATGACCGCGAAATTATGACGGATTTTGAATACGACCGTTTGTATGACGAATTATTGTCTTTGGAAGCCGTCAGCGGCGTTATTTTAGAGGGTTCGCCGACCCAAAAAGTGGGTTACGAGGTTGCTTCTTCTCTTACAAAGGTGCGCCATGATATACCTTTGCTGTCCTTGGACAAAACCAAGGAAATTAGCAAGTTGGAGAGCTTTTTGGAGGAGCATGACGGCATTTTGTCTTGGAAGCTTGACGGGCTTACTGTCGTGTTAAAATACTCAAATGGCGCGCTTTCTCAGGCATTAACCCGCGGCAATGGCGAAGTGGGGGAGGACGTGACCCACAACGCTAAATTTTTCCGCAATATCCCTAAGGAGATTGAGTTTAAGGGGGATTTAGCAATACGCGGAGAGGCGGTTATTAGTTTTAGTGAATTTGAGCGCATTAACGCCATGGAGGACGGAAAATACAAAAACCCTCGTAATTTGTGCGCAGGGACGATTCGTCAGCTGGACAGCCGCATTTTTGCCAGCCGCAAGGTGGATTTTTTTGCCTTTGCTATACTTTCTGGCGTGGATTTTGATAACAAATCCGAAGGGCTTAAATTCCTTAAAAATGCGGGCTTTGCTACAGCTGAATATAAATTGGCAAACACCAATAATGTGGCTGATGCCGTCGAAAATTTTAAACAGGCTGTGGAAAAAATGGATTATGCCACAGATGGGCTGGTTTTGACCTATGATGATGCTGAATATAGCGCAAGTTTAGGGGCAACCAGCAAATTCCCGCGGGATTCCTTGGCTTTTAAGTGGGCGGATGAGGTTGCAACCACCCATTTAACAGGTATTGAGTGGAACACCTCCCGCACGGGTTTAATAAACCCAGTGGCTCTCTTTGAGCCTGTGGACATTGAGGGCAGCACGGTGCAAAGGGCAAGCCTACACAATCTGTCCATTGCGGAAGCCCTGGAACTTGGTGTTGGGGATGAAATTAGCGTATACAAGGCAAATATGATAATTCCCCAGATTGCTGAAAACTTTACAAGAAGTGGATTTTCGGGTCATCCCACTGTATGCCTTGTTTGTGGCAAGCCCACTGATGTGAAGGATGAAAATGGCGTTAAGACGCTCCATTGCACCAATTTGGGCTGTCGCGCCAGGGTTGCCCGCACCATTGTTCATTATGTAGGGCGTGACGGTGCGAATATCGAGGGTTTAAGCGAGAAAACCATTGAAAAGTTTATTGATTTAGGATTTATCGCCAATTTTAGTGATATTTACAGACTGAACGAATATGCCGACCAAATTAAGAGTTTAGAGGGCTTTGGCGAACGCTCCTACGCCAAGTTGGCAGAGGCCGTGGAAAAGTCCAAAACAATGGATTTGGCAAATTTTATTTACGCCTTAGGTATCGACAATATAGGTTTATCCGGAGCTAAGGCTCTCTGCCGCTTTTTTAACCACGATTTAGATGGGATACGGAAGGCAGAACCTGCCGATTTTTCCGCAATTGACGGCTTTGGTGACATTATGGCGCAGTCAATTTACACCTTCTTTAAAAACCCAGAAAACAATAGGAATGTAGACACTGCCCTGACCCATCTTAACATAATCCGCCCAGAAGCCGCCCCTATCAGCGAAAATTCGCCTATAACGGGCAAAACTTTTGTTGTTACAGGGGATTTGGAGCATTTTGCCAACCGCAAGGCTTTGACGGAGCGCATCGAAGGTTTAGGGGGTAAGGTAGTTGGCTCTGTCAGCAAAAAGACGGATTATTTGATTAACAACGACACCCAGTCCGCCTCATCCAAGAACAAAAAAGCCCAAGAATTAGGGGTCGCCATCATCAGCGAGCAGGATTTTTTGGATTTGTGTTGACTTTGCCGCGGCGACGTGCTATAATTACGCCATTAAGGGTATTTTTGTAAGGAGAGATGATTATGGGAATAAATTCGTTACATGCAGACCATATCACGCGGGCGGGATTTGGCTTCGGCAAGTCCTTGCGGATGATTTTGGGGCTGGCTATGATTTTTATTTTGATGTTGACGAACGGGTATGTTCAGGCGCATAGGCTCGTTGGGCAGTGGCAGTCCTCTAGCGGGAATATCATCATAGAACTTAACAGAGATGGCACTGGTCGCCATTGGACTTATCAGAATGGCTGGAGTGAATACGGAGAATGGTATGTAAACGCATTTACGGGCGCATTGCATAGCGAAGCAGTGACGGCTCTCAGTTCCGCTCCATTTAGAATTAGAGGTGATAACCTAGAAAAATTCCATGATATAGAGCTTAGCTTCGGCGGTTCATCGTGGATATTTGAGTGGTTCAGCTTCACCAGAATACAAAACCATTAAAAATTAACATTTGAAATTATTTTGTTTTGAGGGGAGAGATGATTATGGGAATAAATTCGTTACATGCAGACCATATCACACGGGAGTGGCTGGGTTTCAGGAAGTCCTTGCGGATGATTTTGGGGATAGTTTTAGTTTTGGTTTTGATGTTGGTGAATGGATATGTCCAGGCGCATAGGCTTGTTGGGCAGTGGCAGTCGCATACTGGCAATGTCATCATTGAGTTTAATCGGGATGGCACTGGTCGCCATTGGACTTATTGGGATGGTTGGAGTGAATACGGTGAATGGCACGCTAATGCTTTTCATAATACGCTGTATATGGAAGCTTTTAGTCCTGGTGTTGCACCATTCAGAATAAGGGGAAATAACCTGGAGAAGTTCTATCTTTCGGATTTTACAAATAGTTCCTCTGGAATTTATCATTGGACTAACTTCACCAGAATAGAAAACTAACCCCCCAAGCCATTCGCCCAGAATTTTATTTTAAAGGAGAATTAAATGGCGCGAATTAGCGGAGTTTTTAAAAGTGGATACAAGGCAATTATTGATGGAAATGAAATTGATTGTAAATTAGGTAAATTTGTAAAGGTGGAGCGGGGGCAGTTGCCTGCAATTGGGGATTTTGTTGAGATAGACGAAAATGGTTATATATCCCATATGTTGCCCCGCAAAAGTGTGATTTCCCGCAAGGTTGCAGGGAAAAAGCAGGAAGAGCAGGTTATTGCCGCCAATGTGGACTATGCATTCATAGTAACTTCGGCAAATAGCGAGTTTAATTTGCGGCGCATTGAGCGGTATTTGGCACTTTTGGACATTTCGGGGGTGGACAGCCGCTTGGTGCTGACCAAGGCAGATTTGTGCGACGACATTAGCGAATATCAAGCGAAAGCCCGCGAATTAGGGATTGATGAAGATGTCATTATCACCAGTTCTGCCACAGGGCAGGGGCTTGATGGGCTAAAAAACTTGCTGACGGAAGGCAAAACCGCGGTTTTCATGGGTTCGTCTGGTGTGGGCAAATCTTCGTTGATAAATGTTTTGGTTGGGGATTATGCCCAAAAAGTGTCAGGAATCAGCCAATCCCACGGCAAGGGCAGGCATACCACCACCCACCGCGAAATGTTTATGTTGGGTAACGGAGCTTTCATAATCGACACGCCAGGAATGCGTGAAATTCAGTTTTTTAGTGGCACGGATGACCTAACAACCTTTGCCGACATTGACCAGTTGGCACAGAATTGCAAATTCCGAAACTGTAGCCACAAAACTGAGCCAAATTGCGCAGTGAAAGCCGCCATTGAAAATGGCGACCTGTCGGCAGAGCGGTTAAGAAGTTATGAAAAATTAAAACGGGAAACCAACAGAAAATAAATTAAGATTGCACCGCCCCAAGCACCGCCCCAATGCTATCCCTGATTATCAGGTTTGCGTGGTTGTCGTATGGGGTGGTGCTTTTGTTTATAAGCACCAATGTGACGCCTTCTGGCAAATATTGGATAAGCCCAGCGGCAGGGTAGACGGCAAGGGAAGTTCCGCCTACAATCAGACAATCTGCCCCACGAATGGCATTTACCGCGCCAGTAACCACATTGTCGTCAAGTTGCTCACCGTACAAAACCACGTCAGGGCGCACCATGCCGCCGCAATCACATTTTGGGATAAGGTCACCCCTCAAAATATAGTCCAAATCGTATTTTTTGGCGCATTTTACACAGTAATGGCGGGCGTTTGCACCATGTAACTCAAATACATTTTTGCTACCTGCGTCTTGATGCAACCCATCTACATTTTGGGTGACAACAGCCGTTAATTTGCCGTTTTCCTCCATTTTTGCAAGTGCCTTATGAGCTTTGTTTGGCAGGGCGTCGCGGTAAATCAAATTTTCTTTGTAATAGCGGAAAAACAGCTCTGGGTTGGCTGAAAGGCACTGGATGCTTAACAAAAATTCTGGTTGATGACCATATTTTTCCTTCGTGCTATACAGCCCTTTTTCCGAGCGGAAATCAGGAATATTGCTCTCGGTGGACACTCCAGCACCGCCAAAAAACACTACCTTCTGGCTGTTCTCAATAATTTCTTTTAGTTGTAAAATTTTATCGGTCATACACGCCTCCTATAGCCATGATGATGGGGTTTCCATGGCTTCTTTACGGGATTGATGGAGCATTTTTTGCTTTAGGTCATAAAGTTTCTGTGACAAGTCCACTGGCATTATTTGAGGGTTGACAAGGCGGCGGTGTTCGTCCCAAAGGGTGGCTTGCTCTGCACGGCAAAAGCTCTGTATTTCAAGCACCGTCGGGGATTTATAGACGTTTTTGCCGCCGACAAACACTGGACACAGCAGTTCCTTCGCGCGGTATTCCCCTGCTTGTAAATACATTTTTTTCCATGGTGCTTTAGGGTCGAAAAGAGTTAGGTTTTCATGGGTTTGCAAGGTTTCGTCTGCCAAAGTTATTAAATCAGCTTTGATTTTACCGTTGGCGGCGTCGTAAATACGGTAGACCTTTTTCTCTCCTGGAATAGTGACTTTTGCAGGGTTTTCAGAAAGTTTTATTTTCGGAAAACCATCTACAGATGCCAATTTGTATACCCCGCCCATGGCAGGGGCTTGCATTGAGGTGATTAGCCGCGTGCCAACGCCCCAAACATCAATTTTTGCCCCCTGTAGCTTTAGGGATTGAATTAAATCTTCATCAAGGTCGCTAGATGCGCTTATTCTGGCGTTTTTATGACCCGCTTCATCTAGCATTTGCCTAGCCATTTTGGATAAATATGCCAAATCACCAGAATCCAATCTTATCCCATAATTTTCTAATTTTCCA
>WQSI01000015.1 GCA_009787945.1 Defluviitaleaceae bacterium | reverse complement strand
ATTTACAAGGGGTTGCCCTGCGTCACTGTGGACAATCTCTATATCCGCAGGGGAAAAGCCCCGAAAGCCCGTACCTAAAGCCTTTGCCACGGCTTCTTTGGCGGCAAACAGCCCCGCAAAAGTTGCCACCCCCCTGGGGGTACAATACTGGATTTCCCCTGCCGTGTAGCATCTTTTCAAAAATGCGGGGTTGTTAATAGGCTTCTCAAACCGCGCAACTTCAACAATATCCGTGCCTATGCCCAAAATCATACACGTCCCCGCAAAATGTCCAGGGGCTTAACAGGCTGTTCCATTTTCAATTTCAAAATCTGCTGGGCGTGGGGGGCAGACTGGATGGGGTTGCCCTCTTCGTCAGTAAAATCAACAACTTTCTGGGCAAAGTTAGGACGACCCGCCCGCAAAACCTCCACCTCGTCCCCCACAGCAAATTTGTTGCGCTGTTCCAATGTGGCAACCTGGGTCGCCTCGTCATAATCCTTGACAATCGCCAGGAAATTGTAGGTTTGACCCCGCACGTCATCATGGTAAATCTGCCCTTCCGTGCCAGGGTTGCCCAGGTAAAAGCCCGTGCAAAACTCACGATTGGAAGATTTTAGCAATTCATTCAAATAGTAGTCTTTTTTACTTTCGTACAGTTCAGGGTCAGCAAAATAATCATCAATAGCTTCGCGGTAGGTTTTAACCACCGTTGCCACGTAAAAGGGCGTTTTCATGCGCCCCTCAATTTTCAGCGACGCAATGCCCGCGTCAATCATCTGGGGCAGATGCCCAACCATGCACAAATCCTTAGAATTAAGGATAAACGTGCCGCCGTCCTCTTCATAAACGGGGTAAAAGTCGTTAACCCGCTTTTCTTCCATTAAAGCATATTTGAAACGGCAGGCGTTTGTACATTCCCCACGGTTTGCCCCGCGGTGGGTGATGAAAGCCGAAAGCAAGCAACGCCCAGAATACGCCACGCACATAGACCCATGGACGAAATTTTCAAGGATTATTTTGCCGTCAACCTTTGTGTGAATTTCCTTGATTTCAGCCAAGGACAGCTCACGGGCTAAAACAACGCGGGAAGCCCCTAAACCCGCCCAAAACAAGGCAGACTGATGGCTAACAATATTTGCCTGGGTGCTGACATGTATTTCCATTTCTGGAACAGCCTGCCGCGCCAAAGAAAACACCCCAGGGTCAGAAATTATCAAGGCATCAACGCCAATTGCATACAATTTCTGGAAATACTCCTCCATGCCCTCATAATCCTCATTGTGGGCGAAAACATTCGCCGTCACAAAAATTTTAACCCCATGGGCATGGGCATGTTTTACAGCTTCTTCCAATTGCTCGTCATTAAAATTCTTCGCCTTTGCCCGCAAACCAAGGGCTGTGCCGCCCAAATAAACCGCGTCTGCCCCATGGGCAACGGCAACCCGCAACCGCTCCATATCCCCCGCAGGGGCTAATAATTCAATTTTATTTTTGATATTTTTATCCAAAAGTAAGCACCTCAAATTTTAAAGTTAACCTAAATTATACCATGCCAAAAAAATAAACGCAACCAAATATTTTTAAAAAAACACTTGACAAAGTGGTTTGAATGGTGTATATTGGTGTAAATATATTTTATTTAACAAGGCGGTGAAAAACTTGGATAATATGGCTGAAAATGCCCTTTTACTGGACTTTTACGGCTCTTTGCTTAGTCAGCGCAGACGGGATATTTATCACATGCGCTTTTGCGAGGACCACACTTTAACGGAAATTGGCGAAAAGCTTGGCATTTCCCGTCAGGCGGTTTATGTTGCAATATCAATCAGCCAGGAATATTTGGAGGGTTATGAAACCAAGTTGAAGATGATTGCCCACCACAAGGCTGCCCGAAAGGGTCTTGACCAGTTGAAAACCGCCCTGGACAGCGGCGACATTGCCGAAAGCAAGCGCATTTTAGGGTTGCTTGACGACCTTATAATGGAGGGATAGCATGGCTTTTGAGAATTTGACGGAAAAGTTGAGTAATGCCTTCAAAGGCTTGCGCTCCAAAGGTAAATTGACGGAAAAGGACGTAAAAGAAGCTATGCGGGAGGTTCGCCTGGCTTTGTTAGAGGCGGATGTAAACTTTAAAATTGTCAAGGAGTTTGTGGCAGAGGTTACGGAAAAAGCCGTTGGTGACGAGGTTTTAAAGGGTTTAAACCCTGCCCAAGCCGTCATCAAAATTGTTAATGAGGAAATGACCGCGCTTATGGGCGGGGTGCAAAGCAAATTGACATTTTCTAACAATCCACCGTCGGTTTATATGATGGTTGGTTTGCAAGGTTCTGGTAAGACAACCACCACAGCCAAAATTGCCGCACAACTGCGCAATCAAGGGAAAAAGCCCCTGTTGGTTGCCTGTGACATTTACCGTCCAGCCGCCATTAAGCAGTTGCAGACCTTGGGCAATAACCTGAACATTCCTGTCTTTGAAAAAGGAACGCAAAACCCTGTAAATACAGCAAAAGAAGCCCTTGAACACGCTAAACATATGGGCAACGACATTGTGATTGTGGACACGGCTGGTCGTCTGCATATTGACGAAGAGTTGATGGACGAGTTGGTGGCTGTAAAATCCGCCATTATTCCCCAGGAAATATTGCTGGTTGTTGACGCAATGACGGGGCAGGACGCGGTTAACGTAGCCCAGAGTTTTAGCGACAAAATCGGCATTGATGGGGTTGTAATCACCAAATTAGACGGCGACACCCGCGGCGGTGCGGCTCTTTCTGTGCGGAAAGTTACTGGCAAACCCATTAAATTCGTGGGTCTTGGGGAAAAGGTGGAGGATTTAGAGCCTTTCCATCCAGACCGCATGGCTGGGCGCATTTTGGGCATGGGGGACGTGCTTTCCCTTATCGACAAGGCTCAAGCTAATATCAACATGGAAGAAGCGGCAGAAATGGAGCGGAAGCTCCGCAAAAATGAGTTTGATTTAAATGATTTTTTGGCGCAAATGCAACAGGTTAAGAAAATGGGGCCCTTAAAGAACATTTTGGGCATGTTGCCTGGGGTTAACAACATGAAAATTAACGAAGATGACATTAATGAGGACGCGTTAAAACATGTGGAGGCAATTGTCCAGTCTATGACCTCAAAAGAGCGGGCAAACCCCAGTATTATCAATGGTTCACGCCGCCGCCGTATAGCGGGGGGCAGTGGGCGAAGTGTACAGGAAGTCAATCGTATGCTTAAACAATTTGAAGAAATGAAAAAAATGATGAAAATGATGACAGATATGGGTAAATCTGGGAAAAAGCGGGGCAGAGGACTGCCAGGCGGCTTCCCGTTTAAAATATAATTTACAAATTAACATTACTGGAGGAAAAGTATCATGGTAAAGATTCGTTTGAAAAGAATGGGCGCGAAGAAAACCCCGTTTTATCGCATTGTTGTGGCTGATGCCCGTGTAGCTCGTGATGGCAAAACCATCGCAGACCTGGGTGTTTACGACCCAACTAAAGACCCAATTGTATTCCGTGTGGATGGCGACGAAGCCAAAAAATGGCTTGGAAATGGCGCGCAACCAACGGAAACTGTCCGTCGTTTGTTTAAGAATAATGGCGTAATCTAAGGTGTGTTGACTAATTTTAAAATTTTTGCGTAGGCACTCTGATTTTGCAACGCAAAATCAAGGGAAGCCGTGTGGTTGTGTAACAACCACAGCAAAAATTTTTTCATTAATTCAACACACCAGTAAGGGGAGTTAGCTATGAAAGATTTGCTGGAAGTCATTGCTAAGCGGCTTGTGGACAAGCCAGAAAATGTGGAAGTTTTGGTGAAGGATGGCAACCGTGGCTCTGTTTTAGAGCTTCGTGTGGATGCTGACGACATTGGCAAGGTTATTGGCAAACAAGGCAAAATTGCCAAGGCAATCCGCGCTGTTATCCGCGCCGCCGCCATACACAACAAAGAGTTTGTTTCTGTGGACATCGTTCCGAAAGATTAGGAGTGTACATGGAGTATTTTGAGATTGGCAAAATTGTTAACACCGTGGGCGTTAAGGGGGAAATTAGGGTTTTCCCCACCACTGACGACCCTAAACGGTTTGATTTGTTGACGCAAATTGACACTTTCGATACAAAGGGTGTTAAAAAAACTTTTGACATTGAGAAAGTAAGGTATCACAAAAACCTTGTAATTATCAAGCTTTGCGGCGTGGACGACATGGACACGGCCGCTAGTTTGCGTGGCTACACAATCATCATCGACCGCGCAAACGCCCTTCCCCTGGACGACGACCAGTACTACATTTCTGACCTGGTGGGGCTTGCCGTCACCACAGAAGATGGCGAGAAATTGGGGGTTTTGGCGGATGTTTTGCAGTCTGCTTCCAATGATGTTTACGTGGTGCGCCCAGAAAGCGGCAAAGACATACTTATCCCCGCCATCAAGCAGTGCATTTTGAATGTGGATATAGGGGCGGGGGGTATGACCGTCCATTTATTGGAGGGGTTGCGCCCATGAATTTCCACGTTCTTACCCTGTTTCCCGAGGCTTTTGAGGGGCTTAACCACTCTATGATAAAGCGGGGGGTTGATGGCGGTAAAATCACAATAAACCCCATAAACATCAGGGATTTTGCGGATAACACACGCCGCCAAACTGATGGATACCCCTATGGCGGTGGTGCTGGCATGATTATCAGCGCGCCGCCTATTTATGGTGCGTGGAAAAGCTTGAATTTACAGGCTTCCCGCGTGATTTACCTAACGCCAAGCGGGCGGGTTTTCAATCAAAATCTTGCACAGGAATTGGCGCAGGAAGCGGATTTGGTGTTGCTTTGTGGTCATTATGAAGGTGTTGACCAACGGATTATTGACGAGATTGTAACAGACGAAATTTCGCTTGGAGATTTTGTGCTGACGGGGGGCGAAATCCCCGCAATGGCGGTGATTGACGCGGTTGCCCGCCTTGTGCCTGGGGTGATTAAAGAGGAGTCTTTAGCCCACGAGAGCTTCAGCAATGACGACTATTTGTTGGAATATCCCCAATATACCCGTCCATATGATTTTATGGGGCGCACCGTGCCAGATGTGCTGTTGTCGGGGCATCATGGCGAGGTGGAGAAATGGCGTAAAGAGCGGGCTTTGGAGGCTACGCAGCGCAAACGCCCTGACATGTTGGAGGGCAGAGATGAATAAAACCGTTGCCGCTACCACCATAGGTTGTAAAGTTAATTTATATGACACCCAAGGTATTTTGGAATATTTTACCAAGGTAGGATATTCCACCGTGGATTTTGGCGAAAAAGCTGATGTTTACGTGGTTAACACCTGCTCCGTCACCAATTTGGCAGACAAAAAAAGCAGGCAGATGATTAGGCAAGCGAAAAGGCGCAACCCAGATGCCATTGTGGCGGCTGTGGGCTGTTCTACCCAGTCAAACCCCAGTATTTATGAGGGTTTGGGCGTTGACATCATCATGGGTACGGCAAATCGTGATAAATTGGTCGAACATGTTGAAAATTTTAACAAACAGATTGTTATTGACTTGCCCCCCAATATTCGTAATGAACAAACCTTTGAAAACGCTGAAATTACAACGGATACAGAGCTTACCCGTGCCTTTTTAAAGATACAGGACGGCTGTAATAATTTTTGTACTTATTGTATAATTCCCCATGTGCGGGGCGCGTCACGAAGCCGCAATTTTGGGGATTTGCTGGCGCAGGCGCAGGGTTTTGCCCACAAAGGCTACAAAGAAATTGTGGTGGCGGGTATTCATGTGGCGTCTTATGGCAAAGATTTACATGGGCATAATTTGATAGACGCTCTGTCTACAATCGCGGAAATTAGCGGGATTGAGCGGGTTCGCCTAAGCTCGGTTGAGCCAAATGTCATTACCCCAGAATTTTGTGATTTTGTTGCGAAAACCCCGAAATTCTGCGACCATTTGCATCTTTCGCTACAGTCTGGCAGTGACAGAATTTTACAGCTAATGAACCGTAAGTATACCACAGAAAATTACAGGCAGGCGGTGGCGCAAATCCGCGCTGTACGCCCAAAAATAAGCATAACAACTGACGTTATTGCGGGCTTTCCAGGGGAAACCGACCAAGACCACAGGCAAACCCTGGACTTCGTGGAAGAGCTGAAACTGGCTAAAATCCACGTATTCCCATTTTCTGCCAAAGAGGGGACTGTTGCGGCAGGGCTGTCTGGTCAAATCCCTAGAAATGTGAAAAAACAGCGGTCTGCAGAGATTTTAGAGGTGAGCAATAAACTAGAAATGGCGTATTATCAAGGTTTTATAGGGCAGACAATGCCTGTTCTGGTGGAAGAAATTAACAAAAATGGATTTTATTCGGGAAAGACAAGCAACTATATGTCTGTTGAATTTATATCAACCAGTACAGATTTGACAAATAGAATATCCCCTGTAAAGCTAAATTTAGCTGATAATAACAGGCTTTTCGGCACTCTCGAATAAATTTATGTTGCATTTCTTTTGAAAATGGGTTAAAATAGTAATAGAAGAGTCAGCGAAGTTTCGACGGAGGTAACAATGCAGAATAAAGATGTTTCGCAAACCCAAAAAATAAGTTTTATTGGCAGAGAGAAAAAAACCCGCGCCCAAGCCATTTTGGAGGAAGTGCGGGACGCTTTGGTTGAAAAAGGATATGACCCCGTGGTGCAAATTGTGGGGTATATTATGAGCGGCGACCCCACCTACATCACCGCCCACAACGGCGCGCGCAGCATGATTGGGCGTTTGGAGCGGGATGAGATTTTGGAAGAAGTTGTATATTTTTACTTGGAGAATAAAAGGTAATGCGGGTTTTAGGGCTTGATTACGGCGATGTGCGGGTTGGCGTTGCCGTGTCTGACGGGCTTGGGCTTGGGGCAAACGGTTTGCCCACAATTTCCCGCAAAAATCCTGTTGACCATAAGAATACAATTGAAGAAATTGGAAAAATTTTGCATCAGTATGAGGTGCAGAAAATTGTTCTGGGCTATCCTAAAAATATGGATGGCACGGAAGGGGAAAATTGCCGAAAAGTTCAGGCTTTTGCCAAACAATTAGGCAAGGCATACCCCCATGTTACTATAGATTTTTTTGACGAACGCTTGACAAGCATATCAGCCTTGCAAACCTTTGATTTTATGGGGGCAAAGGCAGATGTTAAGCGCAAAAATGTGGATAAGATGGCGGCGCAGCTAATCTTGCAAGGTTATCTGGACAAAACCGCCCGAAAAATAAAGGAGAACGAGGAAATGGCTGACAAAGACGTGAATTTGGAAATTGATGATTTGGACGAGATTGAAGTGGAAACCATTGTGATGACTGACGATGAAGGCAATGAGATTGAGTACATTATCATTGACGAATTTGAGCAGAACGAAACAACTTTTTTGGTTATGATTGATGCCGAAGAGGTTGAAAATGACGAGGTTGAGGCGGTTATCTTCAAGCAAGTTGGCACCGACGAAGAAAACTTTGTTTACGAGGAAATTAGCGAAGAAGAATATGACAAGCTAGAGCCTGTTTTAAAGGACAGACTGGCGGATTTTGACTTTGAATAAGAACATTTGACGACGGACTTTGAGGGCGGCGTGCGCCCTGTTATTTGTGTATTTAATATTTTAGGAGGATGAATTTTTGGCTACAAAAAAGAATAAATTGAAGGTATTTGCGCTTGGTGGCTTACAAGAAATCGGCAAAAATATCACTGTTTTTGAGTACGGACAAGACATTTTGGTGGTTGACGCAGGCATCGCCTTCCCAGAGGATGACATGCTAGGCATCGACCTTGTAATCCCTGATTTTACGTACTTGGTGCAGAACAAACATCGCATTAAAGGAATTGTTATCACCCATGGTCACGAGGACCATATCGGCAGCCTGCCATATTTGTTAAGAGAGGTAGAAGCCACAATTTACGCCACAAGGCTCACATTAGGACTTCTTGACATAAAATTTAAAGAACATAAGTTAATGGACAAGGTGAAACGCCAGTGCGTTGCAGCTGGGGAAACCGTAAAAGTTGGCAATTTTAAAGTAGAATTTATTGCCGTAACCCACTCAATTGCTGATTCTGTGGGGCTTTGCATCAAAACGCCAAATGGCACAACTGTCGTCCACACGGGAGATTTTAAAATTGACCATACCCCAGTTGATGGCGGTCATATCGACTTACAAAGGTTCGCCGAGCTTGGAAAAGCGGGGGTTGACCTGCTTTTGTGCGACTCTACAAATGTAGAGGTGGAAGGATTTACCATGTCCGAAAAACACGTAGGGGTGCTGTTTGAGCGCATTTTCGACCAAAACCCCGACAATCGCATTATGGTTGCAACATTTTCATCAAACATCCACCGCATCCAGCAGGTTATTGATTCTGCCGTGAAAAACTACCGCAAAGTGGCGGTTGTTGGGCGTTCTATGAGCAACACGGTGAAGGTGGCGCAAGAGCTTGGCTACCTTAACATTCCAAATCGGGTGCTGATTGATGCAAGCCAAATCAACAATTATGAGGACAAACAAATCACAATAGTCACCACGGGAAGCCAAGGTGAGCCAATGTCTGCCCTTTCCCGCATGGCAATGTCGGAGCATAAGCAGGTTTCAATTAAGCCTGGTGATGTGGTGGTCATTTCTGCCTCGTCAATTCCTGGCAACGAAAAAGCTGTAAGCAAAGTTGTTGACATGCTGTTTAAAAAGGACGCAAAGGTGCTGTATGACGGGCTTGCAGACGTTCACGTGTCTGGTCACGCCAAGCGGGAAGAGCTGAAAATCATGCATGCCCTTGTGAAGCCCCGCTTTTTCATGCCCGTCCACGGTGAATACCGCCATTTGAAGATGCACAAACGTCTTGCAATGGAAATGGGCATGGCGAAGGAGGACTGTTTCTGCCTGGAATTAGGCGAAGTCCTTGAAATTAGCCCTACTGGCGCGAAGCTTAACGGAAGCGTCCAAGCAGGGGCAATTTTTGTGGATGGCTCTGGAGTTGGCGACGTGGGCAATGTTGTCCTCCGCGACCGCCGCATACTCTCCCAAGATGGCTTAATTATCGCTGTTGTGACCTTTAACGGTAAAACCAAAAAGCTTGCCACAAAGCCCGACATCATCTCCCGCGGTTTTGTTTACGTGAAGGAGAGCGAGCAGCTTATGGCGGATGCCCGCAAGGTTGTGGAAAAAGCCTATGCAGACTGGGAAAACGCCCAGAAAGACGGGGATTGGGGCAATATCAAAAACAATATTAAAGAGGAATTGCGCAAGCTTATGTGGAGCAAAACCAAGCGCAACCCTATGATTTTACCTGTGGTGATTGAGGTGTAACAAATGTTAAAAAAAGTGATTGACATTAGTAATTATTTGTTCGGCGGACTTTTCAATATAGGGCTGGCAATAGCCCTTATTGTGGTTGCCTGGTTTGTGACGGAATGGGCCTTTAACCAGGGTCAGAACTTTCTGGCAGAGGACTACACCATCACCGCCGAGGCGCGGGAGGTTGTTGTTGAAATTCCTGAGGATGCTGGCAGGCGGGAAATTGCCCAAATTCTTTATGAAAACGACCTTATCGGCAACTGGATGATGTTTTACTTTGAGTCGTTTTTTAACGGAAGTGCCAACCATTTCCGCCACGGCACTTTCAGCCTTAACACTGCCATGCCCAACAGTTACCTAATGTTTGCACTTAGTAGCCTAGAATATTTACATGTAGAAGAGGGTCAGCTGTTAATTATCGAAGGGCTGACAAATTGGCAACTGGCAGAACTTGCCGCAACCATGGGATATTTCACCGCAACTGACTTTTTGTATGAACTTGAAAACGGCATCTATCTTAACGACTTTTTGCTTGACGTTACAGAGCGGGAAAATCGCCTGCAAGGCTTCCTTTTCCCCGCCACATACAACCTGCCGCAAAACCCCACGCCGCGGGATTTGGTGTTTCGTATGCTTGACGCTTTTGAAGGGGTTTTCACCCAGGAAATGTGGGGTCGTTTCAACACAATGCATTTTCAACTGGGCTGGCAGCCTACTTTGGAGCAGCTGATAACCATTGCAAGCATTATTGAGGCAGAAACTACAATTGACAATGTTGGGGAGCGACCATTAGTTGCCAGCGTAATTTTTAACCGCCTAGAAGAGGGCATGCCGCTGGAAATGATTTCCACCGTGGTTTACGCCACCAACACCCGCTGGGATATGCTAACACCCGCCAGTTTCCAGCATCCATCCCCTTACAACACTTTCAACCGCACAGGCTTGCCCGCGGGCCCTATTAACAACCCTGGGCTAAATTCCATCGAATCGGCGTTAAGCCCTGCAAATACTGACTATTTGTTTATGGCAAGCCGCAATGACGGCACAGGTGGGCATTTTTTCACCGCAAGCCATGAGGACTATTTGGCGTTTATAGCCCAGCGTGATGCCGCTCCAGAGCCAGACGAAGAGGGTGAAGAAATCTAATGCACTCTCCCGCTTGGTCAGAAATTTTGGAATTTTTGGATAAATTTAACAAACCCCATTCAGGCTGGCTTGGGGCGGTTCAAGAGCAATCTTATAAAGAAGGCTTGCCCATTATCATGCGGGATGTTGCCAATTTTTTACAGTTGCTGCTCACCCTAAAACAGCCTAGGAATATTTTGGAAATTGGCTGTGCCGAAGGCTTCTCCGCCATGATGTTTAGCCAGTTTGCCAGGGTTACAACGGTAGAACGCTTCCCCATAATGGCAGAACGGGCGCAGGCAAATTTTGAAAAGCACGGCTTAACAGATAAAATAACCCTTATCCATGAATGTGGCTCGGTGGTTTTGCCCCGCCTTTTAGAAGAAGGGGCAAGGTTCGACTTTGTTTTCATGGACTGCGGCAAAGGGCAGTATTCCCGCTTTTTCCCCTATGTTTTAGAACTTTTGGAGGTGGGCGGGGTTGTTTGCGTTGACGACGTTTTGCAAAACGGCACGCTGGCGCAAAACATAGAAACCATCCCCCGCAGACTGCGGACAATCCACCGCAACCTTAATGAATTTTTACATACAGTTACGGATAATCCACAACTAAAGTCATCAATTTTGCCTATTGGGGATGGGTTGCTGGTCTGCACTAAACTTTCGCTATAAAGCCGTTTAGGGGTTGCGTTTGGTACAAATATATGGTATAATACAAGGATTAATGAAAAAACGAGGGGGAACGCCATGATTAGGAGCATGACGGGGTATGGAAAGGGTGTTTTTGAGGACGCTTCAGGGAAAATTTCCGTGGAGATGCGGGCGGTTAACAATAAGTTTTGTGAGATGAACTTTCGCCTTCCGCGGCTGTTTAACCCTTTTGAGGACAGGTTGCGCAAAAGCTTTAATTCCCAGGTTTCTCGCGGGCGGGTTGATGTTTATATAAGTTTTACAGCAAACCCCGACGGGGCAGACACAATCCGCTACAACCCGCAAATTGCAGGGGCTTACCACGAAATTTTAAAGCAAATTTCTGAGGAATTTGCCCCAGAGGTTTCCCATAGCACAATGATGAATTTGATTGCCCGCTTCCCTGACGTGGTGGAAATTGACCGCGAAACCCCAGATGACAAGGTTGACGGGCTGTGGAACGGGTTGAAAGCCGCCGCCGATGAGGCTTTGGTCAAGTTTATAAACATGCGCGAAATTGAAGGGCAGGCGTTAAAAGCTGACTTTTTAGGGCGCGTGGACAATATGGATAAAATTTTGAAAGTTATTGAAACCCATGCCCCGAAAGTGGTGGAACACCAGCGGGAACGGCTGAAAAAGCGCATGGAAGAAGCCCTTGCCACCGTTGCCATTGACGAGGCGCGCTTCCTTAACGAAGTTGCCCATTTTGCTGACAAAACCGACATTAACGAGGAAATCACCCGCATGAAATCCCATATGGCGCAGTTTGCTGACGTTTTAGAGGAAGAGGGCGCAATCGGCAGAAAATTGGACTTTGTTACCCAAGAAATGGCGCGGGAAGCCAACACAATGGGCAGCAAGGCAAATTATGCAGACCTGTCAAAAATTGTCATTGAGCTGAAAAGCGAAGTGGAAAAGATTAGGGAGCAGGTGCAAAACATTGAATAAGCCCATAAATATCGGCTTTGGCAACATGATAATGTCAAGCCAAATTGTTGCAATTATAAGCCCAGACGGCGCGCCCATTAAGCGCATGGTTCAAGAAGCGCGGGAAAAAAGCATTATTGTGGACGCAACCGCAGGGCGGCGCACCCGAAGCGTAATATTTACAGATAGTAAATACATAGTTTTATCATCACTTTTACCAGAAACCATAAGCCAAAGGCTGTAGGAGGTGGGGCGGATGCCCTTGGGAACGGAAAAAGGTCAGCTGCTTATAATTTCAGGGCCTTCAGGCAGCGGCAAAGGCACGGTTACGAAAAAGCTCATCCCATGCGATAATTACGCCCTTTCCGTGTCTATGACCACGCGAAACCCCCGCCCTGGGGAGGTTCATGGGGTGGATTATATATTTTGCACCAAAGAGCATTTCATGGAAATCCGCGATAATGACGGGTTTTTGGAACATGCCAGCTTCAGCGGAAATTATTATGGCACGCCAATTTCATATGTGGAGCAGAAAATCGACGAAGGGCAGACTGTGGTTCTCGAAATTGAGGTTGTGGGGGCTTTGCAGGTTAAGGACAAATATCCTGATGCCATATTGGTTTTTCTTATGCCACCTACATTTGATGACCTGCGCAGGCGACTAATTGAGCGAGGAACGGAATGTGAGGACGAAATTGAACGCCGCACCCGCCGCGCCCGCGAGGAAATGGTAGAGCTTAAAAAATACGACTATTTAGTGGTTAATGACGACATTGAACAAGCCATGGAGGACATTCACATGGTTGTCAAAGCCGAAAAAATGAAGCCCCACCGAAGCCAATGTAAAATTGAGGCATTTTATGGGGATAATAAAAATGAATATTAGTGAACGCATGAAAGATTTTAACGTTCCTGGGGTCAGCATTGCCCGCGTAGAAAGGGGCAAAACCCTTGAAAGCCAGCAGTTTGGCGTGTTGGAGGCAGGCACAAATAAGGTTGTTACAGAAAATTCCATTTTCCACGCTTGCTCCATCAGCAAAATGGTCACAGCCTTGTGCGTTGTCCGTCTGGCACAGGCTGGAAAGGTTGATTTATACAGGGATTTGGGGGATGGGGTCACACTGGCGGCTCTTCTTGCCCACTGTGTAGGCGGCGAATTTGAATATTCTGACGAAGGGTACAGCCGAGTGGCTCGGGTGGTGGAGGAAGCCACTGGCGAAACTATCCCAGAATTGGCTGAAAGGCTGATATTTAAGCCTTTAGGGCTAAGGTGCACATTCTTTTGGGATAATCTTCCAGAAGGGGTGACTTTAGACGATTGTGCCGTTGGTCACAATAAGACTGGGGCGATTGTTCCCGAAATCCGTATGGTTTACCCCAATGCGGAGGGAGCGGGTCTGTGGTCAACTCCCACAGAATTGGCAAAAATTGCCATGACCATTGAGCCAGAGATGCGCAAGCCCTATGGCTCTGTAAAATGGGCGGGTTTGGGCGTGTTTCTGGGGGAAAACGCCTTCATGTCGCAAGGCTGGGGCGTGGGTATGCAATGCAGACTGCGGGTGGACACCGCCAGGCAGTCTTGCATCGTGGTAATGACAAATTCTGACCCTGGCGTTGACCAAGACGGTTCAATAGTAGGCGAAATAATACAAAATTTTAGGAGGACTTAAATGCTTACACCATCGTATAGTACCTTGATTACGGCGTTAAACAAGGACGCTGATTTGGACAGCAAAATCCCCAGCCGCTACTCTATTGTGACGGCAGCGGCGAAACGGGCGCGGCAGATTGTGGCAGGGGCGGAAACCGATGTTAGTGGGATTTCCTCCGACAAGGCTGTCACTGTGGCGGTTAATGAGCTTGCTTTGGGGCATGTGAAAATTGTGCCGAAAGAAGGGGCAGAGGCGTGGGACGCCATCGAGCCTGTTATTATCCAGAATTTTCCAACCCTTATTGATGACAATTTTGTTATGGGGCTTAGCGATGATGAGCTTGAAGGCGTGGAATTTAAGGAGTTTGACAGCGAACTTGACCTTGAGCTGGACGCAGACGGAGCGTCAGCCCATGACGACGATGACGATTATATCCTAAAGGACGACGAAAAGGACGATGAATAGTGGATTTGCTAAGGTTGCGGTGGTGGCTGGCAAGGCAGACAAAACCTTTGATTATGCCATAAGCCCCGAAATGGCGGGCAAAATCGGCATTGGTTGGCGGGTGCTTGTGCCTTTTGGCAAAAGCCGAAGCGTTGAGGGTTATGTGGTAGAAATTGTCAATCACACAGACTTTGACCCTGCCCGCGTCAAGCCCATCACCGAAATTTTAGAGGATTTCCCCATATTTAACGAAACTTTTTTAAGCCTTGGGCGGTGGATGGCAGACAAATATTCCACCCCTTTGGCGGTTTGCCTGCGGATGATAATGCCCACAGGCATAGGGCTTAAAAATGACTATATTGCTGAGGTTTTGGCGGGTTCTGTGGCTACGGGGCTTCGTGGCAAACAAAGGCAAATTTGGGAATATGTGGCAGAACATGGGGCAGTAAGTCAGCGTGAACTACTTGACAACTTTGGCGCAAGCGGGCAAACTGCCCTAAAGGCTCTTGCAGACAAAGAAAGGCTGACTTTGCGCCATATTTACGAGGTTAAAGACTACACCCTGCGGATTAACACCGCGGTGCTTGTGGAAGAATTACCAAATATTGACAGGTTGCGGGAGATTGTACTTGAAAAAGGCGGCTCTCAAGGGCGTGTTCTGGCATTTTTGCTGGAAAACCAGTCTGCTCCTGTGGCGGACATTCAGCATTTTCTTGGGGTTTCTGCCTCTCCCGTCAAAAGCCTGGAAACAAAGGGTTTGCTACGGCTGGAGCGGGTGGAGGTTCGGCGGAATGTGGTGGGCAACCACGCAGAATTTAAGGCTTTTGACCTGACCCAGGAGCAGACAAGTGCCATGGAACGTCTAAAGACTGCAAGAAAACCCGTTTTGATACAAGGGGTAACAGGAAGCGGCAAAACAGAGCTGTATATCCGCACAATTCAGCGGGTTTTGGCGCAAGGCAAACAGGCAATCGTCCTTGTTCCAGAAATTTCCTTAACCCCCCAGACAATATCCGCCTTCACCGCCCGATTTGGGGATAAGGTGACGGCAACCCACAGCAGACTATCCCTTGGGGAGCGGTTCGACCAGTGGAAAAAGGCGCGGGATGGGGAAATTTCCGTGATAATTGGCCCTCGGTCTGCCCTGTTTACCCCTTTTGACAATCTGGGGGTCATCATCATGGACGAGGAGCATGAAAACACATATAAGTCCGACCAAGCCCCGAAATACGACACTTTGGCGGTGGCGGAAGAGCTTGCGCGGCTTACAGGGGCGTTGCTGGTTTGCGGGTCGGCAACACCAAATATTTCCACTTACCACCGTGCAGAAGCGGGGGATTTTGAGCTAATAACCCTGCAACACCGAGTTAACAAACAACCCATACATGCAGAAGTTGCCGACATGCGAACAGAGCTTGCTCTAGGCAACAAATCCATATTTTCCGCGGTTTTGTACGCATCTTTAAAGCAGACCATTGCAAGGGGCAAACAGGCAATTTTGTTTATTAACCGCCGTGGTCACTCTACATTTGTTGCCTGCCGAAGTTGCGGCCACGTAATGGCTTGCGACAATTGTAGCGTTAACTTTACATACCATATGTACAGCGGTAAATTAGCCTGCCACTACTGCGCAACCACGGTGAAAAACCCGAAAAACTGCCCTATGTGCGGCTCGGTCTACATAAAATATTTTGGAGTTGGCACGCAGAAAATTGAGGAATATTTGGCGGAAGAATTCCCAGAAGCGCGGGTTTTGCGCATGGATGCAGACACAACAAGCCGCAAAAACAGCCATCAGGCTCTTATTGACAAATTTGCAAATGGTGAAGCGGATATTTTGATAGGCACACAGATGATTGCCAAAGGGCTAAACTTCCCAGAAGTTGCCCTTGTGGGCATAATTGCCGCAGACATTGCCCTAAATGACAGCAATTTCCGCTCCGCAGAAACCGCCTATCAGCTGATGACCCAGGTTGCAGGGCGGGCAGGCCGCGGGGAAGAGGCTGGCAAGGTGATTATTCAGACTTATAATCCCGACCATTATAGCATAAAATATGCCGTCCGAGATGATTTCCCCGCATTTTACCGCCACGAAATTACCGTGCGGAAGCAGATGAATTACCCACCATTTACTAATATATACCAAATAATGTTTGTGGGGGAGAAAGAAAAGCGGATTGTGGAGCTTCTCCACGCCTTGGCAAGGTTTATGAAAGCCAGCAACCGCAAGGGTTTATGCGAGGTTTTAGGGCCTGCCCCTTGCGTCATTTCCCGCATGAAGCAAAATTACCGCTGGAAATTGTTGGTCAAATGCGAAAATGAGGAAATTTTAAAACAATTTGTCCATTATTGCCTGGGAAATATAGAAAAAACCCATGACATGGACGGGGTGCGGGTGAATTTGACCCCAAATCCCGCGTATATTCAATAATTGAGGTGATTTGATGTTAAGACATATTGTAGCTTGGAATTTGATGGCAGGTTTCACAGACGAGGAAAACAAGGCAACCGCCCAGAAAATCAAGTCTGAATTAGAGGGCTTGGCGAACTGTGTGGAGGGCATTGTGAAGCTGAAAGTTTACACGGATATGATTGGTTCAAGCAACCGTCATGTGGTTTTGGACAGTGTTTTTGAAAGCGAGGCGGCTCTGGAAGCCTATCAGGTTCATCCAGAACATCAGCGGGTTGCCGCTTTTGTGCGCTCTGTAACTGAGGAGCGCGCCTGTGTAGACTTTTGGGAATAATAAGCCACATAACCTTCGTTGTTCGGGATTTGGAGCGGTCGGCAGGCTTTTGGCAGGGCATTTTCGGGGCTAAAGAGGTCTATTCTAGTCCTACGGTAAAATATTTCCTTGTTGATGACCTGTGGGTGGCACTAAACCTTGGCGAGCCGCCTAAGGAGCGCAGTTACAACCACATAGCCTTCAAAATCCGTGAGGACGAAATCGACAGTTACCTTGAGCGAATTAAGGCTGTAGGCGCGGAAACGAAACCAGACCGCCACCGCAGAACTGGCGAAGGCGTTTCTATCTATTTCTACGACTTTGACAATAACCTATTTGAGCTGCATACAGGCACATTGTCAGAAAGATTAGGCAATTTATAAATTGAATTATTTTGGAGGAAATTGACTGTGGCAATTAGAAAAGTTCGTCTTATACCAGACGATATTTTGAGAAAAAAATCCCGCATTGTTGAGGTTGTTGACGGGAAAATACAAGATTTAGTTGAAGATATGCTGGAAGGCATGTATAAGGCGGACGGCATCGGCATGGCGGCGGTGCAGGTGGGGGTTTTGCGCCGCGTTATCGTCATGGACGTTAGCGAGGAGCGCAACCAGCCCATTGTGTTCATAAACCCCGAAATTACCCACAGCGAGGGCAAGCAAGTCCACCGCGAGGCGTGCCTTTCCATTCCAGATTTGTCGGGTACGGTGGAACGCCCTGCAATCGTTGTTGTTAAGGGTCTTGACCGCAATGGTGAACCCCAAGAAATGCGCTGTGACGGGGATTTGGCTGTGGTTATGTGCCACGAAATTGACCATTTAGACGGCATACTTTACACTGACATTGCAACGGAATTTTTCGGACCCGACGAGGATTAAATATGAGGATTAGACATGAAAATTTTGTTTATGGGAACGCCCGAATTTGCGCGGGTTTGCCTTGAAGCTTTACAAGAAAGCGACCACGAAATTGTGGCTGTTTTCACCCAGCCCGACCGCCCTTCTGGCCGCGGCAAAAAGCTGACACCGCCCCCTGTGAAGGTCTATGCAGAAGAGCGGGGCATCCCTGTGTATCAACCTGAAAAAATCAACAGCCCCCAGTGGGCGATAACCCTTGCAGACTGCCACGCAGACATTTTTGTGGTGGCAGCATATGGGCAGATTTTAAGCCAGCGGGTTCTTGATATTCCGAAATTTGGCTGTGTTAATGTCCATGCTTCATTATTGCCAAAATACCGTGGGGCAGCCCCTATCCAACAGGCGATTTTTGACGGGGAAACCCTTACGGGCATCACAATAATGCAGATGGATGCGGGCATGGACACTGGCGACATGCTGCTGAAGCGTGAGGTAGAAATAACCCAGGAGGACACTGGGGGAAACCTCCATGACAAGCTATGTAAAATCGCCCCAGAAGCCCTTTTGACAGCCCTTGACCAGATTAAGACAGCCACGATAAAATCCCAAAAACAGGATGAAACCCAGGCTACATATGCGGGCATGATAACAAAAGAGATGGAGCGGCTGGACATGTCACGACCACCTCAAGATGTGGTGAACCACATTCGTGCTTACAACCCATTTCCTGGCACATACACGGAAATTGACGGCAAAAAAGTAAAAATTTGGAACGCCAAGGTGGCTGATGGTAAGGTGGATTTTTTAGAGCTGACCCCTCCTGGGGGCAAAAAAATGTCCGCAGAAGCCTATTTCCGCGGGCAACAGAATAAAGGAGGTTGATTTCATGCCATTAATGTTTTTTGACTGGACAATTGTGATTTTGATACCCGCCATGATACTTGCCATGTGGGCGCAAGGGCGGGTAAGCACCAATTTGAACAAATATGCAGAGGTTGCCACAAAACGGGGGTTAAACGGAGCAACGGTGGCGACCCAAATCCTTGCAGACCACGGACTGCGGGATGTAAAGGTGGAGCGTCTGCCTGAAAACAAGCCCTGGGGCGACCATTATGACCCCAAAAGCCGCACCGTGCGCCTATCCCCCCATGTTTACGACACCCACTCCATTTCAGCGGTGGCGGTGGCGGTTCACGAGGTAGGCCACGCCATCCAGCACGACGAAGGGTATTCTGCCCTTGCCATGCGCAGCGGCATCTTCCCATTGGTGCGTATAACCTCTGGAGCGGCCGTTCCCCTGATTTTCATTGGGTTTATCCTTGGAATGTTGGGCTTTATCGCCCCAGAATGGTCAACAACCATCATCAATATCGGCATCATTTTCTTTGCCGTAACCGTTGTTTTCCACCTAATTACCCTGCCTGTGGAATTTGACGCAAGCAAGCGGGCGGTGGCTCTTCTGGAAGCTGGGCGGTATATCGACGGCGAAGAAGAGAAAGGCATGGCAAAGCGAGTGCTTTCTGCCGCCGCAATGACATACGTTGCAGCGGCAGCAGTGGCAATTGCCCAGCTGGTAAGGTTTTTGATTATTGCAAATCGGAGATAACAAAAGAGTGCGCTTTATCGTGCGCACTCTTTATTTTTTGTTGACAATTAGCAAAAATTGTTATATAATTATTCTGCGTATCTGAGTGGCGGGCTTTGCACCTGAAAGGAGGATTGAAAAATCCAACTGAAAGGAGGTGAAGCGCATGTTGTATTATGTTCGTGAGTTTCTGAATACATTGTCTTTTGTTGCTGTGGCGTATGTCGCAGTAGATACATATATAAGACGAGTGTTAAAAGAAAAAAACGAACGCCGCTCCCATGACAAGGCAAAGCGGCGTTCTTTCAAGTAATTAACAACACAAATCGCAAAGCCTGTCGACAGTGCGCAAAGAGGGGAGTTTACAGCTCCTCTCTTTTATTGCTTCTATTATACCAGGGCACAGCAAATTTGTCAACAACTATTTATAAATTTTCTTTATATATTGTGCGCACTATTTATTTTTTTGTTGACAATTGGCGAAAAATGTTATATAATTATCTTGCGTATCTGAGTGGCGGGCTTTGCACCTGAAAGGAGGATTGAAAAATCCAACTGAAAGGAGGTGAAGCGCATGTTGTACTATGTTCGTGAATTTCTGAATACATTGTCTTTTGTTGCTGTGGCGTATGTCGCGGTAGATACATATATAAGGCAAAGGTTAAAAGAAAAAAACGAACGCCGCTCCCAAGACAAGGTAAAGCGGCGTTCTTTTAAATAAGCAACATAACCGCAAAGCCTGTCGACAGTGCGCAAGAGGGGAGTTACCAGCTCCTCTCTTTTATTACTTCTATTATACCAGGGCACAGCAAATTTGTCAACAACTATTTATAAATCTTCTTTATATAACCCTTTTCAGCAAAGCTAACCGCGTCATCCCCTGCCACGATAATGTGGTCTACAATGGTCACGTTAAAGGGTTCTAGTATTTTAGCCAAGGTTTTTGTTGTTTCAAAATCTACAGTTGGTATGGTTTTGTTGCCAGAGGGGTGGTTGTGGGCGAGAACAAGGTTAACAGTGCGGTGGGCAAGAACGCGCTCCAAAATCTTCCGCGGATACATGGGAATTTCGTGTATATCCCCTTCAAACACCATCTCTGCCGCCCGCAGATTGTAATTTGCATCCATACAAATTATGTAAAAACACTCCACAATAGCCCCTATAAACAAGACTTTTGTATACTCCCTCAAACGGTGGCTGTCCTCAAGTTTTATGGTTTCTGTGTTTTTCTCCAGTTGGTAACGCTTAGCAAGCTGCGGCATCAACGACAAAAAGACGGCAGTGTTCTCTGTAAGCCCTGTCCGCCTCATTATATCCTCTGGGCTTGCCTCTAAAAGCTCCGCCAACCCGCCATATTCCTTTATCGCCTTACGCGCAATGCCTTTGGTATCTCTGCGGGGTATGGCGTAAAACAGCAAAAACTCCAACACTTCATGGGTGGAAAACGCCTCAAGCCCCGCTTTTATGAACCTTTCGCGCAAGCGCATTCTATGCCCCGCATAATCTTTAGAATCCATATCGTTTTTCGATTTTCGCCTTTCAATTTAAAACTCTTTATCCAAAGAACATTAAAAGCGGCCCAATGGCAAGCATTAAAGCCAAAACAGACACCATCACAATGGTAAAAATGCGCACCATGCGCTTTTTCTTTCTTTCACTCATCATATTGTTACACCTCTCTCCTGCGGGATTTTATCGCCTCTCTGTACAGCAAAAAGTCATCTAATATATTCTTAGCAACGGTGGCAATGGGTATCGCCACAATCATGCCCACAACTCCAAAATACGCGTTACCAATAGTTATGCCAATTATGACCACCAGAGGCGAAATGCGCATCTGTCCCCCAATAAGCCTTGGGAAAATAAAGTTTGCGTCAATTTGTTGGATGACAACCATAACAATCCCCGCCGCAATTGCAAGACCTGTAGCCTCCGTCAGCAAAATAACGATAAAGGCGATTACAGTGCCGATTATCGCGCCAAACATGGGGATAAGGTTGGCAACCCCAAGCATGGGGCCAAGGGTCAGGGCATAATCCACACCCATTAAGGCAAGGACGGCAGTCATTATGGTGCCTAAAATCAAGGCATCTAGGGTTTGGCAAAAAATGTAACGCTTAAAATATCCGTTTATGTTGCGTCCATATTTTAGAATGGTTTTGTAGACCTTGCGAGGGGATAAAACCTTGATAAACCGCTTAAACGCCGCCTTTACCTTAACTGCCTCCACCATAAAATAAACAGAGGTGATAAGGGTCAGCACCAAACGGAAAACAAAGGATATAACCCCCATAACTGTGCTAAACAAATTGCCGAAAACCCCCGCCACAAAATCCCCGTCAAAAAGCCCAAGAACAGCTTCGGGAGTGACCATGGCGGCAATTTCGTCAAAATGCTCATGGAAGGGTATTTCCTCGTTTTGGCTTAAATCGTAAATAAATTCCTGAATTTGGTAAACCAAAGTAGGCAAATAGTCAACAAAATCAACAATACTATCACTTATAGGAGGCCAAACAAGGTTGAAAGCAAGAACAATAACCCCGATAGCAGACAGATAAGTCAACAGCACAGAAATGCCCATTTTGCGCTTTTCCACAAAGGGATGCTTCACCCGCCCCAACAGCTTTTGGATGCCTTCCCGCGGAATGTTAAGGGCATAAGCAAGCATAAAGCCCATAATAAAAGGGGAAACATGCCAAAAAAGGGTGGCAAACCAACCATATATGGCATCAACCTGGGTAACAATTTGAAAAACAATGATGACGACAATTGCAAGCAAAAGAAAAGCCAACCATGTTTTAAAAATGTGCGGGTCTATAAGGCGGCGCATTTTATCCCTCCACCCTAATTATACCGCAATTTAATATTTTGTCAATAGGGTATTGCAAAAGTTTCTGTGACGTGTTATAATTATTTATGGAAATAAAAAAGGCAATCGCAAAGCGGTTAGCGTCTATTGAATTGGTATTATAAAATAACCGCATCTTTGACGGGGGCGGTTATTTCTTTTGAAAGAAATATGACAATATGTAATCCATAAACTTTACAAGTTCTGTAAAGAATACCAGAATTTCATAATTATTCATAGCGCAAC
>WQSI01000014.1 GCA_009787945.1 Defluviitaleaceae bacterium | reverse complement strand
CAATTGCGGCTAAAGGACATAATTTCAATTTGATTATCCCCTGCGGGATGTATGGTAATGCGCCCGCCCCCTAGTAAATGGGCATTTTGATAACCCAGGCGGAAAATCTCCCCAGGGGCAAGCTCTGTTATGCCGTCATGGGCGTGGATGGTCAGCCTCCCTGCACTGCGAAGCTCCACAGCCTGATGTATGCGCCCTTGAAAGCCTGTTGTGGACAGCACCACGCGGATATGGCTCGGCACAGGGCGGCGCAATATGGTGGCGGCGGCAATTTCCCCATTGCGTAGGGTAAAGTCTGCCACATCATAACCAATGGTGATTTGGCTTGCCCGCCCTAAAGTTACAGGGCTAGAGGTTGACAACATGGAATAAATGGCAAAATCTTCATGGGTTGGTACTCTGCCCATGCCTTCAAATTCAATATGCCCATTACTAATTTCAACAACAACACCAGAGATACTCTCGCCAAAAACCTGCACGGCAACAGCCCGCCCGTTTTCAATTGTCACATCTGCAATACGCCCTTCAGGCAGGGTTTCAAGCAACCGCGGGTCAATGTTAAAAGTGCGCCCTGCCCCTCCAGAAAGAAGGGTTATTGTTCCTGTGCCTCGCTCTGCTAAAAAGGCATTGCGAAGGGTAGGGGTTGGGTTAGAAATGCCCGCAATGGCTAGGACGTGACCTCCCCTTAACAACAAAGTTACTTCCCTATCAAGATATGGGTCAAAATTAAGCCCATGAGTGGCAAAACGCCCTAGATTTGTTACAATATTGTCTGTTGGCAATTCTGAATTAAAATCTGGCGTAAGCAGAACCACCGCATCAACTTTGCGGATGTTAAGGGCGGCAAGCCCTCCGTTTCCTGTGATATTTTCTAACATTTGTGTATACAAACTAACCCAAAGAGCGTAAGATATAGCCATATGGCGGTTCTCATCCGTTAGCTGTATGCGGATTGGGTTGTATTCATCCATCACATCTAAAACAGCTTGGGCATGTTCCAAGGTCAGGGGGTCGTGGGGGCGAAATTCGTTGCCAAAGCCCCCAAGCCAACCTAGATAAAAGGCTTTGTTTATGTATTTATCAAACCAGTCCTCTGGGGTTGTGTCCACAAAGGTTATAACCCGCTCTGCACGGTCTATTTCCGCAGGGTCAGCAAAGGTCAGGGCAATCATCATGGCAAGCATACCACGGCTGACGGTGATGTCATCTCCCACAGGCTGGGCTTCTGGTTGCTCCCGCCCTCCATCGCTCACAAAAGCAGCCCCATACCCCTCATAATAATCCGCAAGGGCAGAGCCGCAGCTGGTTAAGGCAAACGCTGTCAAAATAAGCAAAATCCCTAAAATCTTTTTGTCCATTGTTAGACACCTCATTCGTAAATTGTAATTCATAAATTTTATGCCCTTGTCCAGAAAATATTACACTTCCATTATACAATATTTTGTGTTATAATGGAAGCACTAAATTTTTAAGGAGATAGTAATGGGAATTTTAATGATGATATTAAACGGCGATTTTACGGGAACACTTCTAAGCCGTGTAGCCATTGGGCTAACGCCAATTTTGGTTTTGGTGCTGCTTTTTTTGATAATGTCGCGGATGGTGAAGCGCAGAAATGATGAAAAACGCAGACAAAGTGAGCAGATGATAGCAGAAGATGATGAGGCAAACAATGCCCGCCCCCAAGAAGTTGATGTGGAGTTGTTTTTTCATGTTAATATTGATGACTTGCCTTTGCGGGAGTATAGCAAGGAAGAAGAGGACAAACCCCATTCTCCTTGTATGTGGCAGGGCAAGGTGCTTAAAGCCGCAGAGAAGAAAATGCTGCATTTTGACAGCCCAAAAACCAATGTGGAGCTGAAACAAATGTTCGGCAGGGCAAACCTGGAATTTGTTGCCAATTATGAAGAAAATTTCACCAACTTTATCCATGCCATGCGCCATTGGGCAGAAGCGTTGCTGTCCTACGACCAAAAAGAAGATGCTCGGACAGTGCTTGAAATTGCGGTAGAATCTGGTTCGGAAATTTCCCAAACTTACACCCTTTTGGCGGACATTTATGCGGGTGATGCCGATAAAGAAAAGTTAACTGCCCTAAAAACCCTTGTGGAGGAAAGAAAACTGCCAGGGAAGCAGGTTGCTCTTGGTCATATAGAGAAGCTGTTATAATATAAAAACGCGCCATTTTGCGGTGGCGCGTTTTTTATTGGCTTAATTAAATATCGTCCAAGCGGGGTCAGGGGCGAGAATGTAGCTGAAAACCGTATTACCATCCTCGGTGAGATGTATGGTTGTGGTGGTGGGTAAAAACCCTTGACGCTCCAAAGTTAGGCTGTAACGTCCAAGCTCAAGCTCGGTGGAGAGGGGGGTAACGCCCCTAAACACATCATCCAAATAAATCCGAACCTCTGACGGAGAGGTGGTGATTATCACATTGCGGGTGCGCGCAATAACCTCTAAATTTATGGTGATTTCCTGGGCTTCTGCGCCAATTGTTACAGTTTGGTACGCAGGATGGTGTCCCACGGCTTCTAAGCGAAGCTCATGCTCGCCAAAATCTAAAGAAATTGGCTCGTTAACAGGATGCCAGCGGTCGCCGATATGCAAAATAGCCTCTTCTGTGTTTGTGTTGATTGTTAAAGAGCCTGCACGGAAAGCAAGCCCGTCAAAATTAATGTTTGCAATGTCGCCACGGCTTACCGTCACGTCAAATGTAAAAGGCTCGATGTTCTCCCCGTTAATTATAACGCGGTTTTGCCCGGTGGGAACGCGCACCTGCATACCGCCCTCGTCAAGGGTGGCAAAAACCGTCGTACCAACTGCCACAGTGCCGTTTACAATTTCTTCGTTTGCGGGAATGTTCACATCGGCATGGCTTCTGCCAACTTCGATAGAAGCAACAAAGCTGTTTTCAAAAACCCGCACGGTCACAAGGTCAATGGGGTCAAGGTCTGCAATAGTAATAGGCTGATTATTGTAGAGGATAATCGGGTCATCCCCTAACTGAAATCGGTAATTGCCCACAATAAGATGCTCGTTGTTTTCAATGGTTATGCCTGTAATGTCCACAAAACGCCGAACCCTCGCGCTTAATTGCGCGGTTTCTGCTGTGTTGGAGGTTGGGGCGTGGTCTATATACACCACCTCGCCCACTGCAAATTGGGGCAGAGTGGCAGGAGAGCCCACCCTATCCCGCAAGGTAGAATGGGGTTCTATAAAATACCTATGCACCCTGTCCTCGTCAAACAAATACACGTCAAGATGGTTGCCGCCAATGCTGCGGATAAGTCCAACAGCTCTGACAGAACCCTGCGCAACAGGTGGCGGAGCAGCCCCTTCTGAATAATAATCCCCTCCAGAACCAGAACCAGAGCCAGAGCCTTGAAGCAGACCGCCGCCAACATCGCCTGTTACCACAGAGCCAGGACCTGCATCTGCTGTGCTGTCTAAAAAGCTGGTAAACATGGTGGCGAACACGAAAACCGCCGCCAGACCAAGAACTGCCACGGCGGCAATCATAATAATTGAATAGTTTGTGCTTTTAACAGGGGCAACCCTCTTTTTCGGCGCAACCTTTGGGCCTGTGGGCACAGGATTTGGCACAAGCTCGCTTTCAGTGGTTTTCGCGTCCACAAAATTAAATTTCTTGGTTTCGCCCTGTTCTGCTTCTGGCGGTATCCTGTGCCCGCCAGGGATATACGCTACACCATCCCGTTGAATGGGCATTTTTCTGGTTTGATTTTTTCTTTCGTCATTCATATTACTCACCTCTTCTATAACTGTAGATAATTTTCAAGGGCTATACCTCGCTCTAAACATTCTTCCATTTGGGTCAAATATGCCTTAGGTGCGAAACTGCGGTTTTTGCTGTAAAATTCCTTTGCCACCTTTATAAATTTGTCGGGATACATTAGTTTGGCTTTAAAAAAGTCTTGGTCAAGAAGGGCTTCTGGATGCCCTTTTTTGTAAGCTTCAAAAATGTCTGCCATGGGCAAGTCGCCCTGGGGTTCTGCCTTTAAATACCGTTTAACAAGATACACCAAATCTGTTAAATAATGACCATAGCTTGCGGCAACAAAATTGGTGAAAATTGGCTTATCTTCCATGAAAATATTTTCCTCTTTTAGCAGGTTGTGGCAAATGTAGTTATTGTTTCCCAAAACATCTTTGGGAATACCGCCCCATGCTTGTATATACGGCTCAAATTTTTCATAAGCCTTTAGGAAAATCATATCAAATTCTGAAAACCTGCCAGCCTTCATTAATTTTTTCTTTTGGCTAGACAACAGCCCCAAAGCTTTTTCTGGCGAGGTTGCTTCCCGCCGTTTTTTAGGTTCGCCATCAAATTTCACACCTTCCGAAATTTTATGGATTTTGCCAAGCTCTGCCACAACCGCCAAGAGCTGGTCTTTTTGGGCATAATCTGCCTTTGGTTTGTTAAACCCCCTGGCAACCGTAAAAAGGTCACCGCTTGACTTAAGGCAGGGGGTGCCGCCTTGCTCTGTAACAAAAAAGCGGTCAATTTGTGTAAATCCTTTTTTATACAAATGTTCTTTAACCTGATGTTGAAACAAAATGTTTTCCGAATTTTCATCTGTTGCTATGGTTTTTTGTACGAGAACAAAGCCCTGTTCCTCTGTTTCGCACAGAAAACCAAACTTTTCCCGATTAGCGTTTTTGGCGGTTAAGCCAAACAGCGAAGCAATATATTTAGTATGCGTTTCCACAAAAGCACCTCCGAAACTGCTAGTTAAAGTCTAGAGCGTGTTAACACGCTCTAACGAGGCAGTGTCAAATCCACCCTAGTCAATGATATGAGCTGTCTTGCCCATATATTCAAAAGAGGCTTGCCTATATTATACCATCCTGCCCTCCCTTTTGTCAAACCCAATAAAATTTTTAGATAATTTCAAAAAAGTATATGACAAAACTTATCCTTTGGTGTATAATGGGTGAAAGGTCTTGATAAGGCGGGGGCATGTGATGAAGAAAAACAATTCTGTAATATTTAAAGGCGGCAAAAGCGGAATAATTGTTTTGCTGGATGAAAGAGCAAGTTTTAAAGATATAACCACGGCTTTGCGGGAAAAAACCCGTTCTGCCAGCGGGTTTTTTTCGGGGGCGCAAACTTCCCTTGTGTTTAAAGGTAAACAGCTAACGGAGGACGAAATAGTCACCTTGTTAGAGATTATCGACGAGGAAACCAACCTTTCCTTTACTTTTGTAGAGGATTTGACGGGGCCTGCTGTTACGGAGATTGCTCCGCCTCCGTTACCAGACCCAAGCTTTGAACCAAAACCTGCGGACGATACATATTTTCATAAGCACAGCCTGCGCAATGGGCAGGCCATTATTCAGAACGGTTCGGTTGTGGTGCTTGGGGATGTAAACTCTGGTGCGGAGATTATTGCAACGGGCAATGTTCTGGTTTTCGGGGCTTTGCGCGGAATGGTTCACGCGGGAAGCGGCGGGAACGAAAAAGCATTTATATGCGCCATGACCCTGCAACCCACCCAGGTGCTGCGCATTGCTAATGAAAAAGTTATTTTCCCTGGTGAAGGCTTTGGCGATAATAAAATTGACCCTGGCTTTGCTTTTCTCAAAGATGGGGATATACACGTAAGATTTGTAGCGGATATTTAGGAGGAAAAGATATATGGGTGAAATTATTGTAGTGACAAGCGGTAAAGGTGGCGTGGGAAAAACCACAACCACCGCAAACATCGGCTCGGGGCTTGCTACCCTTGGCAAAAAAGTTGTTTTAATTGATATGGACATTGGCTTGAGAAATTTAGATATTATTTTAGGGCTAGAGCGACATATAGTTTATGATTTAGTGCAGGTGGTAGAAGGGCGTTGCCGCATGAAGCAAGCCCTGGTAAAGGATAAGCGGCTTGACAATCTTTTCTTGCTTGCTGCCCCTCAAACCAGGGATAAAGATGCAATAAGCCCAGAGCAGATGCAAAAACTTTGCTCCTCATTGGTGGATGATTTTGATTATATACTAATTGATTGCCCTGCAGGGATAGAGCAAGGTTTCCGCAATGCCATCGTAGCGGCAAATAAGGCGATTGTGGTGGCAACGCCAGAGGTTAACAGCGTGCGGGATGCTGACCGTGTTGTTGGTCTTTTAGAGTCTGAAGATTTTGAAGAAATTCGTCTGGTGCTTAATCGGGTGCGTCCTGACATGGTGCGGCGCAAGGAAATGCTTGATATGGAAGCAGTGACCAGTGTGCTGTCCATTGATGTTTTGGGGATTGTGCCAGATGATGAGCATATTATCGCTGCGGGCAATGTGGGCGAGCCTGCCATAAGCGACCCAAGCTCTCCTGCGGGAATGGCATATGCCAACATCGCCAGTCGGATTTTGGATATTAATGTGCCGATGTTAGAAATTGTAGAACGCCACCCCACTTTTGGCGAAAAACTCAGAAATTTGTTCCGAAAGGGGAGGTAACTTGTGTTTGTTTCTAAAAAAACGCCTTTTACAGGGTCTGGGGATGTGGCAAAAAACCGTCTAACCACCATAATTTTTCAAGACCGTATGGAGCGGTCGCCAGAGATTTTAGAAATGATGAAATCGGAGATAATTTCCGTTATGGCGAATTATATGGATTTTGACGAAAACCAGATAGAGCTTGACCTGTGGTTGCCTGGCGGGAAAACAGTTGGGGAATTGCCATCCCTAACTGCATCTATACCAATTAGAGCCTGGAAGAAAAGACATTAGGGAGTGTTGATTAAATATGAACAGTTTGAAACGTGATGCCAGAAGCTTTGATGTGGTGCTTTTTGTTCTCGTTATCATCGCTTCGGCTTTTGGGCTTTTGATGATTGGCTCTACCACAGGCATGGGAGAGGGCAACGTCAGTGGCACATTTATAAACCAGCTGGTTTTTGTGGTGACAGGTATTGCCGTGATGCTTCTTGCCGCCTTTGTAAACTTTGAAACCATCTGTAAATTTTATTTGCCCATTTATGGGGTTAATATTGTGTTTTTAATTGTGGTTTTGCTGATGCCTGCTGACAGCAACAATGTAAACCGCTGGCTTGGCGTGCCAATTGGGGATACAATGCTGGGCATACAACCATCAGAATTTGCTAAAATTTTTATGATAATTTTTTTAGCGGCCATTATAAATAAGTTTCGCCATGATATTAACAAGCTTTGGGTTGTTGGCATTGTTGCGGCAACCACCTCCATTGTTGTTGCCCTTATTTTCGCACAGCCAAGCTATTCCGCCAGCATGGTACCCTTAGCGATTATGGTCGCCATGCTTTTTACAGGAGGTTTAAAGTGGAGGTACTTCATCATAGCTGCCGCTATAATCGTGCCTTTAGGGCTGTTTATCTTCATCGAACTCCACGCAGAAACCCCCTTAATTCTAAACGACCTTTTCGAGCCATGGCAAATTAACCGAATTATGACCTTTTTGTACCCCGAAGAAGGGTCGGCACTGTTATACCAAAACGAGCGCGCATTGGATGCCCTTAACAGCGGGCTTTTAACTGGGAGGGGGCTGTTCAGCAACACCCGCGTGCCAGAAGCCAGCAATGACTTTATATTTTCCATAATCGGCGCAGAGCTGGGCTTTTTAGGCTCTATGGCTGTGCTTGCGGTTATCCTGGTTATCGTCATCCGCTGTTTTATGATTGCCCACCGAAGCCAAGTTTTCCTAGGCAAGCTCCTTGCAACAGGTGTCGGCGCGGCAATCGCCTTCCAAACCTTCGCCCATGTGGGCGTAAATACCTTTATGTTGCCAAACACAGGCATAAACCTGCCCTTCATCTCCAGCGGCGGCAGTTCGGCATGGGTGTTTATGGCAATGATTGGGCTAGTGCTTAACGTTGGCATGACCCGCGAATATTCTATGTTTGAGAGTTTTGTGTAGGAGTGATTTTATGAAAAATGTTTTGTTAGTTGCCATAATGGCGGTGGCTGGCTTGGGATTTTTAGATGTTCCCGAGGATAGTTGGGCTGCGCCAACCATTGAAGCCGCCGCAGAATATGGGCTTATGCGCGGCATGGGTGACGGGGTTTTTGGATATGGGCAAACAATTACCCGCGGGCATTTTGCCATTGTGGTTGGCAATATGTTTGACCAAGAGTCAGAAGATTTGTCAGACCCAAATTTGCCTATTACCCGCAGGGATATGGCTGTGATGCTGGTTCGTGCCTTGGGTTACAGCAATTTGGCGGCACAGGTAGAAAGTTTTGAGGCGAACCCCTTCACAGATGTGGAAGATTATGCAGGTTACATCATAATAGCCCACCACATCGGCATGATTAGCGGCGTGGGAGAGGGCTTGTTTGCGCCAAATGCCACAGCCACTAGAGAGCAAGCCGCCGCAATGATGGTTCGCGTGTACGAGGGTTTAAATGCCCCTTTGGACTGGGTTCACGGCTTTTATGCCTTTGGTGCTTTCGGGCAGCGGCATCTGATTGCTGACATGGATGCTGTCAGCTTTGGTTGGAGCCAGATGGAATGGGATGCCGAAACAGGGGCAAGGCTGAACACAACAGCCGCTGGAGGCAACCCCTGGGTTATCCCCGCTGGTTATGAGCTGATTATCAACTATCCAAGAGAGAATGGCGCGACAACTAACCTAAATGTGTTTATGGACACAACCACCAACCTTGCAGAAATGATAGCAGACCCTGCATCACGTACTGGGGCTGTGAATGCCATTTATGCAGAGCTTGCCCGCAAATCTTTTGATGGTGTCACAATAAATTTTGAGGGACTGAGAGGTCAGCAATCCAGGGATAACTTCAACCACTTTTTAACTGAACTGGCGGATGCATTGCGACCTGGGGAATTTAATTTGTATGTCACAGTTCATCCCACCACCATCGACGGCGTGTATTTTGACGGCTACGACCTGCGAACCATCGGCAGGCTGGCAGATAGGGTAATTTTGATGGTGCATGACTATCGCCCCCGCTCTATGGAAGGCTTCCTGGGTACTCAGTGGCAACGCAATGCCGCATTAACCCCGATTAATCAGGTTTATCGCTCCCTGTCGGCAATCGCCTGCCCAGGAACAGGGGTGGAGGATATTAACAGGGTCGCCATCGCCTTCAGTTTCCCAAATATCGGCTGGTTTGTGGACGAAAACAACAACCTAACCAGACCCACCCCCGTTACAGTATCAATGGAAACGGTGCTAACCCGAATGGGGCAGCCTGATACCTATTTTGGCTGGTGCGAGCACGCCCGAAATCCCTACATCATCTACACCACAGAAGGTGGCGAAAGGGTTTTCCTTTGGTACGAAAACCACCAAAGCGTTGCGGAAAAACTGCAACTTGCCCGCCTTTTCGGCATAAGGGGCGCGTCAGTATGGCGCATGGGCATCATCCCCAACCAAAACGAATGGGATGTGTGGGAAAATTTTAGATAACACTGATAAATTTCAAGTTGGTGGCTCTTTTACGCATTTGTCGAAATTTGTCGATACTTTTACCTTGACAAATGGGTTGGGGGGGGGTTACAATATATGTATCGTACGATATACATATGGCAAATGGTGTGCGCAACCAGATTGTCACAAACCCAAACTAAAGGAGGAAACAAAAATGAAAAGAACAAGATTAAGGATTACCGCTGTTTTTATGGCCATAGCTATGGTTTTTGTAACCGTGCCTATTGATGTGTTAGGAAGAAGTGTTCATCCACCAACGTATGAAGGTTTCCCTGGTTTGTATTCCGAATATATGCCAATTGGTGCTAGGTTTGTTATTTCGGAGGAATTAATCCATATTGAAGGTTTCCCGATTATGATTCGCACGTATTATGAAAATGGAATGCTTATTGATACGGCTACAATAATGGAAGATGTTCAAGGTAGTATCGTAATTATGGAATATGACTCTGAAGCAAATAGTTATCTACCTGAAAATCTTAATTTTAGAATTTTAGAAGTAATGATGTCACAAACACAACAAGACACCGCGCCCACGGATAATTACGCCAATATATCCCCATTGAGCGGAATCGGAGGTAGTGGATGGCGAGAGGAGTGGGGCGTATCGACCAGAAACTCTAACATACAAGTAATGCACAATTTCGGATGGCAAGGGTGGAGTGTTCCTCCAGTTGTTGGCGGTCAAGGGATATTCGGGACTAGCCAACTTACTTTATCAAATGGTCAAGTTTTTGGTTTCTACTTTGGGCAAGGTAACGCGTACTCTATGCGACTCTCTCAAACATTCACAACTGGTGGAAACATCGCAATCACAAGCGTATCTATACCTTGGCCATCTTTCGGCATTACTAACAGTAACTCTGTTACATGGAATAGTGGACTATTTCATAATGTAGCAGTATGGATTTCACGCCCATGGTCTGGCAACTTTGTCGCTAGCACTCACTCTCTAATAACGCCCGCGAACATGGTTACATTAAGTAGTACAGTAGATGTAGGAACTCGTATTGGGGCAGGTAATGTTTCAATAATTCCTGCAACGGCTACTACGCGGCTAAGTATAAACGGACCCAATCACTAACTTGTATAATGCGATACTATAACAACTTTGCTAGGAATATGATACATAGGGAGTGGATTAATATTTGGAACGTAGGTTTAACACTGACGCTATGATGAACACAGTTTACAAAAAACTTAATAACAAACCTAAGAAGCGCAAAAGAGTTTTTATTGCGCTTCTTTCAGTGTTTTTGATTACAATAAACATACCTTTCCCAGTAAACTTTACAACCACCGCAATAGAAATAATACAGACCGACCCAAGCCACTCGATAGAACATACAGTAACGGTTCGAGGGTGGTATTCAACAAGAATTTTTTCATCACATAATGAATTTAGAGGTTCTGTTACAGTTTCTGGATACCCAGAAACTTTCCTTGAAATGGATGGGTTGCAGTTTCATCGCTTTATAGGAAATTCAAATTTTAGATTAGCTGATATATTTTATTTAGGCGAATTAGGCGAAAAACCTAGGCGACCCCCATTCGGAATTATGTTTGCCGAAAGGGGGAGCTTTCTTAAGGGAAGCCTAATAATGGTTTTTGAAAATGGGTTGGGCGACACGCACTATTCTCCAATAATAGTTGTTGGTGCTACAAACCAAGAGGAGGCTTTAAATGCAATCAGAACAATGGAGCGCACCACAGGACTCTCTTATTAACCAAAAATAAAATATTTCAAGACCGTTGCGCGACCGTACAACGGTCTTGAAGCCGTGGAGGGCTTAGTATGAATTTCATAAAGAAAATAGCAAGCAAACTACCCATACATGTAGATAAGCATATTGTGGTCATTTTTATAATTTGTGCGGCTGTTCCTTTGACTATACTTGCTATAAGTGCATTTAATCTGGTTAGCGACCCCAACTTTGAATCTATATTTTTTATGGCAAGTTCAACCATAAGGGCTAATATGCTTGTGTTTGGTCAATCCCCTTTTGAAAATTTGGATTTAGTATACACTATTCATCCAGAACAAATCCTGTCGGGGGAGAGCATTTCAAGGTTAGATTTGCAGTTTCATTGGGGGTATTCAGCCCTTGGAAATCACCCATATTGGAGGTTGAACACGCTGTTGACGAACTTTATTAGAACCTCACTTTTCACCTTGACTTTTGCAGGAATATTTATTGGAACAAGCAAATATAGAGCTGAGAAAGAAAGTTTACAAGGCAAAAATGCCATTTACATAATAGGACGACAGGTTTTCACTGCATTTTTGTTCGTGCTGACATTGTTGGTTGTTTTGGTAGCTTTTGGGTTGATTATCGACCGCATAAGATACGCCCAAGTTAGCGGCAGCGAAGGCATGATGATGTTGCGGAGCTTATATAGCGATATAGACGGCTTATGGAGGCCTGATTTGGCATATCACATGCAAGCGGCTTTGGGGGTCTTTCTGCATATGTTCGGGCTGGCTGTTTTTGGAATATTTTTAGGGCACATCTTTAAGGAGGGTCTTATCGCTCTGTCTGTCGCTGCTGTAGTTTTTATGTATTTTGCACATACACTTACAGTCTATCCAATAGGAATACTCTACTACTTAGAGAGGTTGTCACCTCATTTTATTTTGAGCATAGGTCTTGTTGCGGGCATAGATGGGTCGCTGTTTGTCACAATATTGCAATTCATACTGTATCTTGCTGGGATAACTGCATTATCCTCAGGCATACTTCATTGGCGAATAAAGAGATTAGAAACAAAAAGTGCGGAATAGCTCCCGCACTTTTTGTTTACGACAAGCGCATTTTAAAATCTTCATAACCAAAGGTTTTTACAAGCTCCAGTGTGCCGTCCAGTTTGTGGAGGGCGAGGTCTGGCAGTTTTATGCCGTTGAAGGTGTTGGTTTTTACCATGGAGTATATTGCCATGTCGGTAAAAATTAGGCGTGTGCCAATTTCTAAGGGGGTTTCAAAGGAATAGTCGCCGATGATGTCGCCCGCTAGGCAGCTTGGGCCTCCTAGGCGGTAGGTGTGGGGCTTTTCTTCTGGTTGCCCGCTCCCTATAATATGTGGGCGATAGGGCATTTCGAGGACATCGGGCATGTGGCAGGCTGCAGAAGCGTCTAAAATGGCGATTTTGCCGCCATTGTCGATAATGTCTATAACCTGCGCCACCAAAAAGCCAGCGTCAAGGGCAATTGCCTCCCCAGGCTCTAAATAAATTTTTACACCATACTTTTGCTTGGCGTGCTTTATTGTGTCCACCAAAAGCTGAATATTGTAGCCATCTCGCGTGATGTGATGGCCGCCCCCAAAGTTAAGCCAATCCATTTTATGGAAAAACTCTCCAAACTTTTCCTCTGCGGCTTTGAAGGTTGCCGCCAATTCCTCTGCCCCTTGTTGGCAAAGGGTGTGGAAGTGCATGCCGCTAATGCCCTCGAGCAGGTCAGGGCGGAAATTGCCGCGGGTGACTCCAAGGCGTGACATAGGAGAGCAAGGGTCATAAATTGCCGTGTCTTGGGTTGAAAACTCAGGATTTATGCGGATGCCGCAGGTCTTGCCCTCCGCCAAATGGCGAAACCGCTCCCACTGGCTAAAGGAATTAAAAATCAAATGGTCACAAACCCGCAAAATTTCGGGCATGTCTTTTTCGGTGTATGCAGGGGAGAAAATGTGATTTTCCCCTGCAAAATGCTCGTGAGCGAGAAGAGCCTCATGTAGACCAGAGGCACATGTGCCGTCTAAACACTGGCTAATTAGGGGGTATGTTGCAAACATAGAAAACGCCTTCTGGGCAAGCAAAATTTTGCACCCTGCCCGTTTTTTAACATCTGCCAAAATCTCCAAATTGCTTTTTATTAAGGCTTCATCCACCGCAAAATAAGGGGTTTCAAGCTTGTTTATGTCAAAATTTATCATTTTTGCACTTCCTTTCAATTTACCATTCGCCCTCATAAATTAGGGCGAGAGTGGTTTCCAATGCGTCCATGCCTTCGCGGTTAAAGTGGTGGGGGATGACTCCCGCCTCCAAAGGTCTGCCCCTGCTGTCTGTTAGATAAAACATATCAAAATAGAAAATGATGCCAGTATTGGGCATAAATGCCAGCGTGCGCGGTCCGCCCAAAACGCCAGCGGTTGTTTCTCCCACAAGGGTTGCAAACCCCATTTCTTTAGCAATCCAAGGGGCTGCAGTGCTTGCCGAACCCATACTTTCGTCGGTTAACATCCAAATTTTACCATTAAACTCAAAGTCGGGAGCAACCAGTATCCAGTTAGGTATCAAAAGACTGTAAAATCTGGCGGGTGCGCCGTAATGCAGGCGCGCAATGTCGTCATGGTTGATTTCTGGTAAGTCAAATGCCGCTAAAATCTCTTCGGCAGGACGATAAGGTTCGGTTATGGTCATACCACCACTGCTTATAGTGGCTTCAAACAAAAGGTCGCCAAACCTGCGAATATATGGGCTGTCTTGGAAGAAGTAAAAAGCCAAAGGAGCTTCCGTGGCCTCCCGCAAATGGGGTCTTAGGAGAACATGCAGAAAACTTCCCACATTACCCCCGATATTTCCTCTTAAATCTAGTATTAGATGGTCAAAGTCGGCAATTTCTCTCTTGAAGCTGAAAATTTGGTTTTGTGCATTCGCTAACTCTGCCATATTGCGCCCTGATGATATATAAGCAATTCTGCCTTCTTCAATAATTTCTGTAGTAACAGGCTGGGATATGGATGGTTCACCTGCAAGCAAGCGGTTAAAGGGCATACCATAAAGTTCTATTAACTGTTCCATTGCCGTGTTGGAAGTGTGAATATGACCTGTGTTACCAGTATAAAATCTTCTTGCCAGAGGAGAGCGCACTAATTCGACATTCATCAAATGCTTTCTGCCTAGATAGCCACCATAAAAACTATTGTTTGCCATTGAAGCGTGGGTGCTATGACCAACAATTTGGAAATGCCCTGTGCCAAGTAACGGCATAAAGCTGTAACTTACTATTGCCAAAAAGGTGTCCTCGCAAGGCTCGTCCATGTCTAGCACAAGACGGCGGGCTTGCTCTGCAAGTTCTTTGTAATCTATACCATGCGCCCAATATGCTACATCTAGCAGGGCAAAATTGTTTTCAAGGACGTAAACCATATAATCCAAATCTGCTAAAAAATCATCAATGGTTAGCGAACCACGGGGGCGGATTTCCCGCATAACCCCTTCAATTTCCACAAATTGGATTTCGTTGTAATCTTCGTTGTCATCATGTAAACCGCCATAATCAAAGCCGTTTTCTGTTGTGTAGTCAATAAAATAATCCTCATCCGTAGACGACCCACCGCAAGCAGCGAAAATTACCGCTGTTATCACCAATATTGATACCAAGATAATCATTTTCATGTTCTAAACCCTCCGTTTCATTGATTTGCGGGGTATTCCCGCATCCATATAGCTTGGTATTTACCATTCGCCCTCATAAATTAGGGCGAGAGTGGTTTCTAATGCGTCCATGCCTTCGCGGTTAAAGTGGTGAGGGATGACCCCTGCCTCCAAAGGTCTGCCTCTGCTGTCCGTTAAATAAAATACATCAAATTGGAAAATGATACCAGTATTTGGCATAAATGACATGGTGCGAGGTCCACCAACCACGCCGCCAGTCCTATCCCCCACAATGGTGGCAAATTCAAGCTCTTGTGCGTACCAGGCGAAAAGTGTGCTGGCAGCGGTCGTACCTTGGTCGGTTAGCAACCAAATGTTGCCGTCAAATATATATTCTTCTGGGAAAAACGCTCTATTGGGTATTATCGGTCTATCTCTTCTTGAGGGCGCGCCATAATCCAGACGAGCCATGTCATCTAGGTTAATTTCTGGCAGGTTAAATTCTTCTAAAATTTCGTGGGCGCGACGGGGGTCTTGCAAACCCATTAAATCAAAACTGCCTATGGTAGGTTGCAGTAGAAGGTCACCAAATCTATTGATATATGGCGCATCCATAAAGAACTGGAAAACCATGGGGGCTTCAAAGTCCTCTCTTAAATGGGGGCGCAGCAAAATATCCAAAAAAGCACCAATGCCGCCACCTGTATTCTCCCGCAAATCTAATATCAAGTGTTGGTAATTTGAAACCTGTTGCTTGAAGTCAAAGATTTTATGCCTTGCATCCCACAAATATGCCGAAGAGTGACCCGTTGAAACATAAGCTATTCTGCCAGCTTCGATGATTTCTGTAACAACTGGTTGAGGGACTGCGCCAAAGGTGCGGTTAAAGGGCATACCATAAGTTTCTATCAACTCTTCAATTTTCCTGGCAAAAGTATTTCTGCGGTATTGGTCCTCAGACCCGTAAAACCGATTTGCCAAAGGCGACCGAGTTAAATCCATGTTCATAGTGTGTTTTACGCCAGTATAACGACGAAATGTTTGCTGATGTTCCTCTAGGCTATCAAGTGAGAAAATGGTGAAATTCCCCGTCCTAAAAAGGGGCAAGAAACTGTAAATCACTATAGCCGAAAACGTGTCCTCACAAGGTTCATCCATTTCTAACACAAGAGAGCGGGCTTGTTGTGCTAGCTGGCGGTAATCAATCCCATGCGCCCAATATGCCACATCTAACAGGGCAAAATTGTTTTCAAGGACATAGACCATATAGTCCAAATCCTCAAGAAAATGTTCAATGGTCAGTGACCCACGGGGCATTATGCGCCTGTAGACCCCTTCAATTTCCGCGTATTCGTATTGCGGTTCGTATATTTCCTCATAGCTTTCTTCGTAAATTGGTTCATATGGTTCGTAAACCGTTTCTTCTGACCCGCAAGCAGAAAAGATTATTGTGGCAGCCACCAAAGAAAGTAGCAATAAAAGTCTTTTCATGTTCTACACCCTCCGTTTCATTGATTTGTGCGGTATTCCCGCATCCATGTATTCGTCGCCATAGGCAACAAAGCCAAGTTTGGAATAAAGCCCCATGGCGTGGGTTTGGCTGGATAATTCCAGCTCCTGCGCCCCCATTTCGGCAGACTTGTCAATCAAAGCTTGGGTCACAAGGCGACCAAAGCCTTGCCCTCTGTGTTCTTTTGGCACAGCGATGCGCCCCAAAATAAACTTGCCATTATGGCGCAAAATTCGCCCCACTGCCACGGGTTTGCCGTTGTCATAAACCGTAAGATGCTCAGAAATTTCCTCTTCCCAGGGGATAACCTCCTCTTCAATAGGCACTTTTTGCTCGTCAATAAAAACCACTCGCCGTATCATATAGGCATCCTTCAAAGCCTCGTCTTGTTTTCCGCTAATCCACGTATATGTAATCATTTTTTCACCTCTTAATTTATGTATGAAAATATTCTACCATAAAATTTTCACTTTGTACACAATTGACTTGAAAAAGTTTGCGCCGTTCTGTATAATGGGTATTGGTATGAAGCGGAGGGTTTCAAATGTTTTTGTGGGAAAATGTGAAGTTGGCATTGGAGGGTTTGCGGGCGAACAAGATGCGCTCGCTGCTTACCATGCTTGGGATAATTATTGGAATTTCTGCGGTTATCGCCATTGTAACCGTAGGCGGAGCTATGACGGATGTGGTTACAGAGCAGATGCATTCTATCGGGGCAAATAATATACAGGTGACATTGCATCCGCGGGGCGGCACAGATTTGACCGTGGGGTTTGGCGGTGCGCCCACTGCACCTTTGGAAAGCGATTTGATGACGGATGAGATGATAGAGCGGTTTCGCGACCTTCACCACCCGCAAATTACCGCTATGGGGCTAACCCGCCCAGTGGGCAATGGCTGGGCTGGCGAAGGGCAGGTTTTGGTAAATGTTTCTGTAGTTGGCGTTAATGCGGGTTTTGGTCAAACCAACAACATAAACATGTTGGGGGGGCGGTTTATTAGCGAAGCAGATGTGCTTTCCCGTAGATATACAGCTACCATCAGCAATTATTTAGCCGAGGAGCTTTTTGAAGGCGCAGACCCTCTTGGGCAAGAAATTCGCATTAACATAGGCGGGGATACTGACGTTTTTATGGTTGTTGGTGTGTATGAGCATGTTGCTATGGGTTTGCCTATACCTGGCATGGGGGCTTTCGGCTCAGACCGTACAGATTTTTATATTCCCATAACCACTGCAAATTTGCTAACCCGCAGTGGCGGAGGGCATCAGAGCTTTGTGGTTATGGTAGAGCCTGATGTGGAAATATCCTCATTTGTTCGCCATATTTTGGATTTTTTCAGCCCCCTTTACAGTTATAACCCAAGGTTTACCGTGGCGGCTCTGCCTATGGACACCATTTTGGGGGTGACAGAAACCATAATGGACACCCTAGCAATTGCCGTTGCGGTTATTGCAGGCATTTCGCTGGTTGTTGGGGGCGTGGGGGTTATGAACATCATGCTTGTTTCTGTTACCGAGCGCACCAGGGAAATCGGCACTCGTAAAGCACTTGGGGCGCGCAGTTCTGCCATCCGCGTCCAATTTGTGGTGGAAGCGGTTATAATTTGTGCCATCGGGGGCATCTTGGGAGTTGTTTTAGGCATGGTTTTGGGATATTTTGGTAGTCTGCTTTTGGAAAATCCTTCCTTGCCATCTGTGTCTATAATTTTTATTGCTGTTGGTTTCTCTATGCTAATTGGGCTATTTTTCGGGTACTATCCCGCTAATAAGGCGGCAAAACTAGACCCCATTGAGGCTCTTCGGTATGAATAATTTAAAAAGGCTCTTAATTAAATCACTTGACAAAACTTGTCGGTAAATATATAATATAACACTAGATAGGGTTTTTATTTGGGGTTATTTCTTGAGCAAAGGGGAGGCTGCATATGTCTAATGAAAACAAAAGAATTTCAACTGCTGTAATTCGGCGTTTGCCGCGTTATTACGGCTTTTTGACCAGGTTAATGGAGAAGGATATTTGGAGGATTTCGTCTAGGGAGCTTGCAGAGCGCATGGGGGTTACTGCCAGTCAAGTTAGGCAAGATTTAAACCAATTTGGCAGTTTTGGGCAACAGGGATATGGCTACAATGTGGCATTTTTGCAAAAAGAAATGCAATATATCCTTGGGCTTGATAACAAACATACCATGGTTTTGCTTGGCACGTCAGGGCTTGGGGCTGCGTTGCTGGAAACCCCAGGTCTTATCGCTAAGGGGTTTAGCTTTGTGGCAGCTTTTGACCCAGACCCAGACCTTGTAGGCAAAACCGTGTCTGGTTTTGTGGTTCAAGACCTGCTTGGGATTGAGGAGTATTTATCAAAGAACAATGTGGATGTTGCCGTTATCACTCTGCCAAACAAAGAAGCCATTGAAATTTCCAAGGTTCTTGCAGGAACGAGAATTGGGGGCATTTGGAATTTTGCCTGTGTTGACTTGCAAATGCCAAATCGTATACCAGTAGAAAACATTCGCCTGCAGGACAGCCTTGCCACATTATCCTACAAAATAAACGAAGAAACCACATTAAACGGAACAGGTATATGGAATGTTTGGTGATACCCTAAGCTTTTTCATTGTGCCTGTGGTGGGGGCTGTTATTGGCTTTTCGACCAATGTTTTAGCGATTGTAATGCTTTTTCGCCCCCATCGGCAAATTCGGATTGGGGGTTTCGTCTTACCCTTCACCCCAGGGCTTATTCCCAAGGAAAAGGCAGAGCTTGCCAAAAATATAGGGGAGGTCCTTGGTGAGTCTGTGCTTACGCCAGAGGCGTTAGTGGAAGCCGTTAGCAACACAGGGGTTATTGACATGGTGTCTGCCAAGGCTACCAAGGCTTTTGAGGGCTTTTTAGATGACAGCCGAAGTTTGGGGGATATGGTTTCGGTGGGGCTTGGCATTTCGGAACAGGAGCTGTCTGCCCAGGTGACAACACGGGTTCACACCGCCATTGACTACATATCCCAAACCGCAGCACCAGATTTTATTGCAGGGGCTGGCAGGGGCAAAAAAATAGGCGACCTTGTGCCGTCCGTTGCCGTTGACCACCTTAAAAACATGATAAAAAGCCGCATACCCCAATCGGCTGATTTGTGCCGCAAAATTTTAGAGCATCCCACAGGGGAGCAGTTTTTGCGCCAAACTGCCACAAAAATCATCAAAGACAATGCAAAGGGGTTGATTGGCATGTTCATTAACCCCGACAAAATTTATGACAACATGACCGATAGTTTGCTAGAGTTTTTGGAAAGCGATGCAGGACAAGCTCTGCTCTCAGAAAATGCAGACAAAGCAATTGACTGGCTTCTTGAACAAAGCTTTGATGACATTCCTGAACACGCAAGGACATGGGCAACCACCACCCTAACAAATCTTGCCGCCTACATAAAAGATGAAGGTCATGCCGACAAAGCCGCAAAGGCAATACTTTCTATGTCGCCCGCTGATATTTTACCAAAATCTGCAAGGGATAAGGATGTGGCTTCTATCACCCGACCCATTGTTGCCTTTTTGGCAGAAAAGGCAGGGCAGCATTTGGTGGATATAATAAACATACCTGCAATTGTAGAAGAAAAAATTAACGAGATGGACATTAAGGAAATGGAGAGCCTTCTTCTGTCTGTTGTGGGCAAGCAGCTGAAATGGATAGCCATTCTCGGGGGTGTGCTTGGGTTTTTTATCGGGTTTATCCCTGCTATTATTTCATAATAATAAAAAAGGCAGAGGTCGCAATTTGCGCTCCTGCCTTTTGGTTTATTCGGTTGATAGCCCTTCTTTCGGGGTGTAAACGCCGTGGTTGCCCCATTCCCACTGACCGCCGCCAGCACCAATTTGAAAGTGAAGCTTGAAAATTCCCAGGTCGTGGGCGTTCATAAATTCTGAAATGTCAGAAACCCCTGCCGTCACCACGCCATTTTTATAGCGGAAGCACACGGGTTGCTTTTTCATGGCAGAGGGAGCTTTTTGAGCGGCACGAACGCCATTAATGAACCATTTTGGCGGCTCTACGTCACTAATAAACATTTCTTCTAAAGTTTTGTTGCGGATGTTAAGCATCCCGCGAACAAATTTTTCTTTTAAACTGTCCTCTGGGCTAACGTCGCCAATGGTTATGGTGGACAACACCTCTTCCCCTTTAGATAGCTTAAAGGGCAGGTTTTCGCGCTTCAAAGTCAAGCTAACCCAACATGTTCCAAGCCCCATAGAAACAGCTTCCAAAACCAAAAGCTGACCGTAATAGCCTAGTTTTTCTGCCGTTTGCCAGTCCTCTTTGCCGCCTATCATACCAACAAAATTGTTAACACCAGATAACATGCCATAGCTTTTTGTCAGCCCATTAAAGGCCGCACCGCTGTCTGTTGCCAGCTCCATCCGTATGCCGCTTTGGGCGGTATATTCCCCAATTAACCTGCGCAAATGGGATAATTTCTGATTGTCAATATATCTTCCCCTATACTCTCTACGAGAACGGCGCGCCTCGATGGCCGCTAAAAGTCTTGCCCTTTCCATCTCATGCCTCCTAAATAACTTGCTTGTATAGCGGTTTTATTATAACACACACGGGCAATTTGTCAAGACTTTTTAAGGAAAAGCCTTGACGTAATTTACCAAGAAGAGATATAATTACATGAGAGGTGTTATTATGAAAATTTTGGTTTTTAGTGATAGCCACGGCAGAACAGACTTGATGGAAAGCATAACACAGCGTCACTCTCAGGAGATTTTCGCAGTTTGCTTTTTAGGGGATGTTTTGCGGGATTGCGCCAAGCTTCAAGCCGCTTTCCCAAACTTGGACATTTATGCCGTGCCTGGTAATTGCGACCCAGGCTCTAGGCTAGAGCCTGTACAGATTGTGGAGCTTGGCGGAGCAAAAATTTTGCTAACCCATGGTCATTTACACGGGGTTAAGCGGGGGTATGGCATGATAACCGCCTACGCCGCAGAAATTGGGGTTGATGCCTGCTTTTTCGGGCACAGCCACGTGCCAATTGTTTTCGAAAATAACGGAATAACTTTCCTTAACCCTGGCAGCATCACCCAACCCCGCGGCAGTATGGGCAAAAGCTATGCTCTGGTAGAAATCGCAGAAGGCAAGGTTTTGCCGACTTTGCTTGACGCGTTGGGTTAAATGTGATACTATCATACGATAGGATGCAAACTGTAGAGAGTGTACATAACGCAGTTTGGGTAACTTCGCGGAAAAACATCGAAACTATGGTAAAATGGCTTTACTAGCTGGGCATCTATTAAATACATTTGAAGGGGTATAAGTATGCTTGAAAGTCAATTTGAAAAATATCTTATTGGTGATGCAAATATCACCAGCAAAACTAAAGCCGTAAATTCGCGCATGTCAAAGGCACGAGCGGTTGAAGAGTACTTGTCTGAAAGTCTTGATGTAATTGTCCAAGACGACATGAAAATGTATGACGCACTCCGCCGCATAAAACAAAACATGAACGACGGAAACGGTTCTTATTCAAATTCACTACGCAAATACTATAGCTTCAAAAACAAACATGAGTTTCCAAGGATTGTAGATTTTGAAAGAAAAAATGGACTGTAATAGTACATTTATTTTCAGAACATAAGCATTAGTAGCGTTATTTCCACCCTTCACAGCACACACTTTATGTCTTGATTGCGGGGATTAAATTATGAGAGCTATACGCGGGGCAATTTGTGCCGAAAACACAAAAGAGAGCATTTTAAAAAACACAACAGAATTGCTGCGGGAAATTTTTGAGGCAAATGATTTGGATAATGGTCAGGTGATTTCTATTACGTTTGCGGTTACCAGGGATTTGGATGCGGTTTTTCCTGCTGTTGCCGCGCGGGATTTGGGGCTTACTTCCGCGTCTTTGCTTTGTTTGCAGTCTATGGATGTGGTGGGGGCGTTGCCGAAATGTATTCGCGTGGAAGTGTTGGCCGATATTAATCTGGCTCAATCTCAGGTAAAGCATATATATTTGGGCGGGGCAGAGGTTCTGCGGCCTGATTTGGTAGAGGGGGCAAAATAATGCAAATTGCAATTGATGGTCCATCGGCTTCTGGCAAAAGCACAGTGGCAAAGGCGTTGGCAATGCGATTGGGATGTATGTATATTGACAGCGGGGCAATGTACCGCGCTTTGGGCTTATATGCGATTCGCGCAGGGGCAAGCCTTGACGATGAAGTTGTCGTGACGGCTCTTGTCGAAAATATTTCCCTGGAAATAAAATATATCGACAAGGCGCAACATATCTTTTTGAATGGGGAGGACGTGACAACTGCTGTCCGCACGGCGGATGTTGGGGTAGCAGCGTCTGCCGTGGCGCGTTTTCACAAGCTTCGTGAATGGGTTGTTGGCTTGTCTAGGCAGTTGGCACAGGGGCAGGATGTTATAATGGATGGGCGGGATATTGGAACAGTGGTTTTTCCTGATGCGGATGTTAAAATTTACCTTGATGCATCTGTTGGGTCTCGCGCTTTAAGGAGGGTGGCGGAGCTGACAGAGCTTGGTCAGCCTGCGGATTTTGATGACATTTCTGCGCAAATTGCCAGCCGTGACCACCAAGACATGAATCGCGCCTCTTCCCCTTTAAAAGTGGCAGAAGACGCTCATGTAATTGACACAAGCAACC
>WQSI01000013.1 GCA_009787945.1 Defluviitaleaceae bacterium | reverse complement strand
TCTCCAAAATCCATTCCGCCAGCTTTTCGGCTTATTTCCCACCCAGTCTGCGTCAGCAGAACCCGCACGCACCTTTGGGTGCGCACGGAACCTACTTCCTTGCTGGGTGAAAAAACGCTCGAAAATCTAACGAAAGCGATTTTGGAGACAGCCCCTACTGGCTCTTGGGGGGCTTATTTCATTTTTTTTTGGACAAATTGAAACTTTTTTGCTATTTCATACGTATATATACTGAGGGGAGGTGTCGCATTGTCAGAAATTGTAATTGAACTTAAAAATGTGCAGAAAGTTTACCCCATGGGAGGGGAAAAAATTGTGGCACTTGATGATGTCAGCCTGAAATTTTACAAGGGCAAAATTTACTGTCTTTTAGGGGTTTCTGGTTCTGGCAAGTCAACATTGTTAAACATTATCGCAGGGTTGGAAAAACCCACTAAAGGCGAAATCATCTTTAAAGGGCATGATATTCATAAGATGAACGAAAAACGCCTTGCAAGTTTCCGTCAGCGGTATATCGGTTTTGTTTTCCAACAGTATAATTTGATGCCTACATTGTCTGCGCTGGAAAACACCACTTTGCCGCTTATTTTCCGCAAAGTGCCAAAGCGGGTGAGAAATGAAAGGGCGAAAAAGATGCTGAAGGCGGTGGGTCTTGGCAAGCGTTTGCGAAACAAACCCAGCCAAATGTCTGGTGGTCAGCAGCAGCGTGTAAGTATTGCCCGCGCCTTTGTCAACAATCCTCAAGTGGTTTTTGCAGACGAGCCAACAGGCAACCTGGACACAAAAACCACCCAAGAAATGATGAATTTGATTTTGGGCATGGCAAAAACTTACGAGCAAACCCTAATCCTTGTCACCCACAATTTAGAATTGTCAAAATATTGTGACCAAGTAATCCACATCCGCGACGGCAAAATTGAAAAAATCGAAGATGTTGCTGATAAAATCGAAATAACAACCAAGGGGGAATTTTAAATGAATAGGAAGAAAATTTTAACAGGGCTGATGGCTTTTCTGATGGCGTTTGCCTTGATACCGTCGTTTCAGCCCACAAATGTACATGCAAACACCGTAATAGCAGGGCAATTTGCTACAATTCCTGCGGGCGTTCCTGCCAACGCCAACGTAACCAGCGTCCAAGGCAACGGCATTGATGCCCATTATATGGGCGGCGGCATGATTGGCGTAAACACAACTGCCAGCCAAGGCGGACAAACCTTTGTTATAAATGTGAATTACCATGTGCCTGGCACGGCTGCCACAGCATACACGCCTGCTGTGCCTGAGTTTTGGGGTTCGCGCGGCGTATCCCTTACGGTTAATTATCCGCCTGCATCAAATGCCGAATTTACTTTGATGCCACATACAGCTGTGGAGCTTTCACCTGGACAAAGCCAGTTGATAACAGTGACCCTGCGCAATACCACGGCACATGCCGCAACCCAAGTGTCGCTGTTGCCCCGTGCCAACCCAATTCCAAACTTTAATGTGGAAGTGGTAGGAACTGGCAATTTTTCTATGGGGGCAAATGCCCAGCGGGATGTGCAATTGCGCATAACACCAAATGCCACAATTATAGGCGAGCCAACCACGATACCTGTGGAATTGTCTTTCCGCAACAACATAAACCAGGTGCAGTTTGCCACGGTAAACCTGCCAATCACAATGCAGGACGCAAATGACGAGCAGCCCCGCGTTATTATGTCAAACTTTTCTGTCAGCCAGCAGAACTTAGCCCCAGGGCAAAGCTTTAGCGTGACAGCAACATTACAGAATGTATCAAATGTTACCGCGCCTAATGTGCAATTGCGTGCAGAAGGTTTTGCGCCGCATTTAATGATAATTGGCTCTGCAACCAATTTTGTGGGGGCAATTCCCGCGGGGCAAAGCCGTGATGTAACTTTCAATTTTACAAGCCCCAGCAATTTAGAGAGCGGTTCGCGGCAAATCACTCTAAACCTAACCCACGACAATGCTGACGGCGTGGTTGTCACCACAAATCTACCACAATTTGTTACCATTACAGAAGATGGCGCACTTGCCAGCGAGCGCGCCCATCTTGATATGTCCATAACCGCCCCCACAGGTAGCTTTAGACCTGGAGATGAAGGACATTTTAGCGTAATAATCACCAACAGCGGCAACCATGAAGCCCGCAATGTGCGCTTGCAAGCATTGCCCACTGGCGTTGTGCCGCGTTTGCCAACCGTAGCAACGGCTTTAACCCTTGCTCCTGGCGCATCCCAAACCTTCACTTTTTCATTTTCCCCAACAATGAGCACAACAGCTGGCTTCCAAAATGTGGAATTTCAGCTGGAGTACAATAATGGCGGCGAAATACGCAGGTTTTCCCAGTTTAACGGCATGAATGTAATTGCAGATGATGACCGCGATGTTGCGTTGCTGTCAATCACCAGCATACAATCGCCAACGGGGCAGTTTATGGCGGGAGAGCAGGCGAATTTTAGAGTCACTATAGCCAACAACGGCGACGCAATCGCCCGCAATGTGCGCCTTTCTGCTTCCCCTGAAGCTGGCGTGGTAAATTCCCTGGCAAGCATCCAAACGGTACCAAGCTTAGGAATTGGAGAAACCCGAACCTTTGACTTTGCCTTCACCCCTACCGATGCCGCAACAAGCCGCTTTCACAATATCGGCTTCACTTTGGCATATGATGACGGCAACGACCGCCAAACTTTTGAGCAGTTCACAGGCTTAACCGTCTACGCCGTTGATGAAGGTGACGAAAACCGCTCCCGCCCAAGAATAATCATCAGCGACTTTACCGTAGACCCTATGATTGTCATGGCGAACAGCGAATTTGAGCTAGGAATCGTTATTCAAAATACCCACCCCAGCCAAGTGGTGCAAAATATCCGTGTTACATGGCAAGTTATGGGGCAGGTAACAAGCCCTGGCGGCGGGCAAACCACCCAACCAACCTCTGTATTTACGCCTGTTGGGGCTTCTAACACTTTCCATATACAGGAAATACCCCCTCGCGGCACTTACGAGCATCAAATGACCCTCTTTGCCATACCAGATGCCCCTGCAAGCAACCATATCATCCAATTTAGGTTTGATTACGAGGATGCCAACGCCACGGCAATTGAGGCAATTGAGGATGTTGGCGTAAATGTGCGCCAAATTGCCCGTCTTGAAGTTGGCGACCCAGGAATTCCTGCTGACACATTTATGGGTATGCCCATGATGCTTAGTTTCCATGTCCACAACACCAGCCGTTCCAACCTTTACAATGTTCGTGTGCGCTTTGAAGGGGAAGGTTTTAACACTGCCCACGCTGATGAAATTTTCGGCAATATGGCACCTGGACATTTTGGAAACTTTTGGGAGAATATCATCCCTGAAATGCCTGGTCAAACAACTTTGTATATGATTGTAACTTTTGAAGATGCCATGGCAGAACCCCACGAAATTATCACGGCTTTTCCTGTCAACATTATGGGTGGTATGGGAGGCGATTTTGGCGGAGGTGGCTTTGATATGTTCCCTCCAGATGGCGAATTTGGCTTCGGCTTTGACATTTGGGGCGAAGAAGAAAGCGGAGGTCTGCAACCTTGGGTCATCATTTTGATTGTTGTGGGTGCTGTTGGTGTTGGCACATTAACATTCTTCCTCGTCCGTCGCCACATTAAGCGCAGTGGGCAGTTTGAAGATGACGACGACTTTTAGGATTGGCTATACAAGTTGAATTGAGGTGAAATAAATGAGAATAACCGACCTTTTGTCTATGGCTTTGCGCAACCTTTTTAAGCGCAAAATACGCACTTTTTTAACGGTTCTTGCCGTTATCTTCGGTGCAACCTGTATAATTGTGATGATAAGCCTTGGTGTTGCTGTAAATATGAATTTTGAGCAACAAATAGAAGCCATGGGGGCAAGGGCATTGCGCATAGAAATATTTAGACCTTGGAACCCCGAGCCTGGTTTTGTTAATGTGCTTAACGATGACGTTGTGGCGCAGATAAATAACCTGGATTATGTAAACATTGCAACCCCTTTATTGAATTCTAGCCTTACGGTGATGGCGGGGCGGTATGTTGGTCATTTGCAAATTGTGGGCATAAAGCCTGAAGCCATGGTTCCCCTGGGGTTTGTCCCTATAGAGGGTAGCAACCTTACAAATAGTGACGAGTTGCATATGGTTTTTGGTGCTAATGTTCCCAACCAGTTTATGAACCCTAGAAATCAAGGGCAAAATTCGTGGATGATGGGGATGATGGGCATACAAAATGATGTTGATTTGTTAACAATGCCCCTTCGCGCCAGTTACAGACATGAATTTGGTCAGCCGCCCCAACAAGGCGGCGGAGGGCAACAAGGCGGCACAATCCGCCCCTATATCGTGAATGGAGCGGGGATTTTAGGGCATGGCGACGGCATGGACTGGCAATCCCTAAGTGCCACCTTTATGCCTATTGAACAGGTGCAGCGCATAGAAGCTGATAGAGAGCGTTGGCAAGCACAACAGGGCGGTGGAGGTGGCGGAAGCTTCGGCATGTGGTCTGATGGCATGGGCAACTTTGGCATTATTACCGACCAAGGAAACGAAGGCTTTGACGGAATAATCGTTCTTGCCAATTCTGCGGCAGACCTGCGCCCAACCGTTGCCGCACTAGAAGAGATAGGGATAAACCCCAATGGAATGTGGTATGATGCACAAATAGTTACAAGCCAAATGGATACAACAGAAAATCTCCAAAATATGCTTCTTGCTATTGGGGTTGTGTCCCTTATTATTTCTGCCATCGGCATCGCCAACACCATGGTAATGTCCATTTACGAGCGCACCAAAGAAATCGGCGTTATGAAAGTTATTGGTGCAACTGTAAAGGATGTGCGCCGCCTTTTCTTGCTGGAAGCCAGCATAATCGGAGCAATGGGAGGTGTTTTGGGGCTTGGAATGTCCGCCCTTATCTCCTTTGTTCTCAACAATTTAGATGGATTTGAGCTTTTTGCAACAACCCCCCCATGGATGCCCGCACAAGCAGCAGGCTATATTAGCTTTATACCCATGTGGTTATATGCCCTAGGCTTTGTTTTCTCTATTGTTGTTGGGCTTGCATCAGGCTTTTTCCCTGCGCGCAGGGCGACCCGCATCTCTGCCCTTGCTGCAATCCGTACAGATTAATTCCTTAAAATAAAAAACCACCGAGATGCAGTATCTTGGTGGTTTTAAATTTGGCTTATTTCCATATTAACTCTGCCATCAAGCAAAAATGATGTGCCTTCTTGCTCCAGAAGGCTTCGGGCAGTTTCTTCACGGATGCCCCCTGTGCCTGTTATTGTGCCGTCAGCCATAACAACCCGATGCCAAGGCAAATTCTGCGGGCAATGCGCCATAGCCCTACCAACTTCGCGGGCAGAGCGGGGGCGACCTAAAACCCCTGCAATTTGCCCATAAGACATAACCATGCCCTCGGGAATTGTAGCAACAACTTTAAAAATTTCTTCATAAAACAAATTCACGTTTTCCTATACCTTTCGTTAAAAATGCGCCACTGGGGTCAACCGACGACAGTGGCGCAATCTATTTTTTACTTGTTAACGGCGTCCTTCAAAGCTTTGCCCACTTTAAAGCGAGGAGCTTTAGAAGCATCAATTTTCATTGGTGCACCAGTTTGTGGGTTGCGGCCTTCGCGGGCTTTTCTTTCAGCAACGTCGAAAGTACCAAAGCCAACCAATTGTACCTTGCCGCCTTTAGCAAGTTCGTCAGTTACAACTTCTACAAAGGTTTGGATAAACTTCTCGGCATCTTTTTTCGTGATGTCTGCCTTTTCTGCTACTGCTGAAACTAATTCAGATTTGTTCATTTCAATTTCCTCCTTAAAAATGCGTTTCCATTATAATTTGTGTTTCGATAGTATCTAAGATACACCTTTTAAAGGCATTTGTCAAGCTTTATTTGCGAAAAAATAACATTTTTATCATTTTTCTGCAATTTCGATACATATATTCCCATCTTTAACATCAATTACCATATCGGCACCCTTTGGAATATCCCCTGCAAGGATTTTTTCTGCCGCCAAATCCTCAATTTTAGACTGAATTGCACGGCGTAGAGGGCGCGCGCCATAATTCGGGTCATAGCCAGCATCAGCTATAAACTCCACAGCCCCATCTGTTACAGAAATTTCGATGCCCATGGCAATTTTAACCCGCCCAATGCTCTCATTAAGCATAATGCGGGCAATTTGGGCAATTTCGTCCTTTGTCAACTGCTGGAACACGATAATATCGTCAATACGGTTTAAAAATTCAGGTTTAAAGATGCGTTTAACCTCGTCCATAATGCCTTTTTGCATCTCTTTATGTTGCGCAGCCTCGTCTTGGTTTGTGGCGAAGCCCATTTTCTTAGGGGAAATTATATTCCGCGCCCCAACGTTAGAGGTCATAATGATGACGGTGTTTTTAAAATCCACCTTGCGCCCATGGCTGTCGGTTATATGACCGTCATCAAGGACTTGCAACAAGATGTTAAACACATCAGGATGCGCCTTTTCCACCTCATCAAAAAGTACCACAGAATAGGGCTTGCGGCGGATTTTTTCGCTAAGTTGCCCTCCATCATCAAAGCCCACATAACCAGGGGGCGAACCAATCATCTTAGAAACGCTGTGTTTCTCCATATATTCGGACATGTCCACCCTTATCATGGTATCCTCGTTGCCGAAAAGCACCTCTGCAAGGGAGCGGGCAAGCTCGGTTTTGCCCACGCCAGTAGGCCCTAAAAACAGGAACGAGCCAGTCGGGCGTTTCGGGTCTTTCAGACCAACCCGTCCGCGGCGAATTGCCTTAGAAACGGCAGTTACAGCTTCTTTTTGCCCAATTAACCTTTTGTGGATTTCGTCCTCCATGCTGACAAGACGGGCGGACTCCTCCTCCTGCAACTTTTTCACGGGCATACCTGTCCAAGAAGCCACAATGTCGGCTATGTCATCCTCGGTTACAATTTGCACACCGCTAGAACTGCGCTTTGACCAGTGGGTTTTTTCGTCCTCAAGCCGTTGTTTTAGCCCTTCTTGCTGTGCCTTAATTTTCGCCGCGGTTTCGTAGTTTTGGGTTTTAACCGCCTCTTCTTTTTCTTGCTCCAGGCTGGCAATCTCTGTTTCGATTTCCTTCATATCTGGCGGCATGGTGTGAATTTTAAGGCGAACCTTTGATGCCGCTTCGTCTAGCAAATCAATTGCCTTGTCGGGCAGAAAGCGGTCGCTGATGTAGCGGGAAGAAAGGTGGACAGAAGCCTTTATCGCCTCTTCGGTTATCTGCACAGAATGGTGGGCTTCATATTTATCCCGCAGCCCCAGAAGCATCTGGATGGCTTCCTCTTCCGTTGGTTCGTCAACGGTAACAGGCTGAAAACGACGTTCTAATGCCGCATCCTTTTCAACATATTTGCGGTATTCGTCCAGAGTGGTAGCACCAATCAGCTGTAATTCCCCGCGGGAAAGGGCTGGTTTCATTATATTGGAAGCATCAATAGTGCCTTCAGCAGAGCCTGCACCAATGATTGTATGCATCTCGTCCAAAAACAAAATAACATTTTTAGCTTGCTTCACTTCGTTCATTACCTTTTTAATGCGCTCTTCAAACTCACCACGGTATTTACTGCCCGCAACCATTGCCGCCAAGTCAAGGGACACAATGCGCTTGCCCTTCAAGGTTTCTGGCACATCTCCTGCCACAATTTTCTGGGCAAGTCCCTCTGCTACTGCGGTTTTGCCCACTCCAGGGTCGCCAACAAGGCAGGGGTTGTTTTTGGTGCGGCGGGATAAAATTTGGATAACCCGCTCAATTTCCTTAATGCGCCCCACAATTGGGTCAAACTGCTGGTCTGTTGCCATTTGCGTAAAATCGCGGCTAAAATTGTCAAGGGTTGGGGTGTTAGACTTTTTGTTACCCCCTTGCTGAAACTTATTGTAAGGGTTTTGAATGTTAGGCGAATATTCGCTAAGCATGGCAAGAACATCATCATGGGCTTTGTGGATGTTAACCCCCAAAGACACCAAAATTTGCACCGCCAAAGAATCTGCTTCTTGCAGCAAGGCAAGCAACAAATGTTCTGTGCCGATGTAGCCCGTACCCATTTTTTGCGCTTCCGCGTTCGATTGCTGCAAAATGCGCTTGGTTCGCGGGGTGTACCCCTGGGGCTTGTTCCCCATTTGAGCAACACCGCCGCCGCCGTTTTCAATCACTTCATAAATCTTGCGCTCTATGGCTTCTGCCGTTGCTCCTTGCATTTCCAAGGTTTTTTTGGAAACAGAATCATCAGCCTGGGCAAGCCCCAATAGCAAATGCTCTGTTCCAATGTAATTATGCCCAAATTTTTGGGCGGCATTGTCTGAATTTCTAATGGCTTCCTGTGCCTTTTGTGTGAATTTTGATTGCATTTTTCCTCCTCATTACTGAAAACATTCCCGCAAATAATCAGCCCGCAAAACTTCAAGATGACGACCATCTTGGGCTTGACCTGTAAGGGTTTGCAGGGTATTGTCTTGTATATTTGTCATAATGCTGTAAATGGTTCTCTCCCCTGTGGGAGGCGACACAATGCCCATAATAACCCCAAGGCGTATATCAGAAAGCAGCTTCATAGCTTCATTTAAAGGTATTTTGCGGCAATTTGTTAAAATGCCGTATGCCCTCCAAATTGCGTCCAACACTTCAGGGTTTAAATCTTTGGTTATTTGGTGGCGCAGCTGGGTTTCCTTGTCCACAATCTGCTCCACCAACCTTTCTAGGGCGGCAATTGTTTCGTCCTCGCTTTTTCCCAGGGTAACTTGGTTGGAAATCTGATAAATACTACCTCGCGGTTCGCTACCTTCCCCGTGGGCACCGCGGATGGTAAAGCCCATTTTCGGCAACATCTCCGCCTGTGCCTTCAACATACCTGTAGACTCCAAAAAAGGGATATGTAGCATGTAAGATGCCCGCAAACCCGTTCCTGTGTTGGTTGGGCAGGATGTTAAAAATCCAAAATTGTCGTCAAAGGCATAATCAAGGGTTTTGCTAAGCTCATCATCTAATTCCATGGCGGTTTTGTATACCGCTTTCAGATTATTGCCAGCAGAAACCGACTGTATACGGATATGGTCCTCTTCATTTATTAGCAAGGATAAATTTTCACCAGCACAATAAGCCAGACCCCGCGGCAGGTTTTTCTGCACCATATCACGGCTTATTAAATGCCTTTCGTACAATATACTGCTCTCCCAAGGGGGAATGTTGGTAAGCTCCAAAAAACTAAGCCCTCTTTGAGTTTCAGATGCCGCTGACCAAATATCTTCCAAAGTGTGCTTGGCAGTGGCAGGGTTAAGCCGAGTGGGAAACACATATTTATCCAAATTACGAGCCAGCCGCACACGGGAAGAAATTATGGTGCTTTGGTCAACTTCGGCTTGCTCAAACCATTTCATCACCATGACCGTCACCGCCTTCCTGTTCCAATTGGAGTATTAAATCCCGCAATCTAGCTGCGTCCTCATATTCTTCATTATCAACCGCCTGTTTTAACAGCAAGCGGTTTTCCGCAAGCTCTCGGCGGATAACAACGCCCGAATGGCGGCCATTCATACCCTGAGGCACGCTTCCTTTATGGTTAGAAGAACCGTGAATATTCACCAAAGCCTTGGTAAGTTGGGTGCGGAAAACGCTGTAACATTGGGCGCAGCCAATCTTGCCCGTTTTCTTGAAACCTGCGTATGTTGTTCCGCAATTAGGGCATACAGAGGACGCGCCTTCCTCTTTAGAAAGACGCTCCATATCTTCCACCATCTCAAAAACATACTGAAGAAATCCTTGGATTTTATTGTTTATGTCATTGTCCATTTTATCAACTCCTAAAAGTTTGAGTGGTTATAGGGTCCGTCCGCAAGACAGGCAGAACCTTTCACCAATCCCTGCCACCGAACCGCACACGCCGCAAGTTTTACCTTGAGGTGCAGGGTTTGGTTGCGGAACAGGCTCTGGTTCGGGTGCAATATGTGGCGCAGGTGCATGAGCGTGAACAGGCGCGGCGTGGGTCGTGTAGGCAGCTGGAATTTCAGAAACCTCTTCTGCATCCCCCATGTTTTCGCCGCATTTTGGGCAAAACACCGACCCGCGCTTGGCATTTGTGTTGCACTTAGGGCAAATAACAACCCCTTTGGCAATTTCCAGGCGGTTTCTAATGTCTGCAATTTTTGCTTCCGCTTCTAAAATTTCCTTATACCTCTCATCAAACATTGCCCCTAACGACCCGCCATGTTTGTAAATTTCATGGACGCTTTTGCCAATCTGGTTATAAATGGTGTTTAATTTATTTTCTTCACTTGACAGGTTAAGGGTTAATTTTGTTGTCTTAACAAATGTGCCGCTTCCGTGAGCAACAGCCTTTACAGCCTTTTCTATACCTGTTTTAATATCTGACATGGCAACCTCCTAATGGTATCTCTACATTATATACAATATATACGAAAATTTCAAGATAAAGTTTTCCAATACAAATATTACAATTCTGTAACATATAGACAGGATATTGCATAATACTGTTTTTTGTGCTATAATAAAAGTCAGATTTTATATGATTATAGGGGGATTTGTATGACACATAAATTTTTCAAAAATGTTACAAAATTGTTAATATATTCTGTTGCAATTTTATGCTTTGCTGGGGTAATGGGGCAGGCAGCCCAGGGTAGCCCGCCAGCTGGGGCAAGAATTGTCAATTTAGTGCTAAATGGTAACGCTTTGCCAGAATTTGACATGCCGTCTTTTATTGTGGAAAACCGAACTTTTGTACCTGTGCGGCATGTTTTTGAAGCCATGGATGCCGATGTAGATTTTCAGCCAGAACAACAGCGGATAACCATTGCCCACAACCAAAGTACAATTATTATGCATGTTGGTGACAACCAATTCCGCCACGATAACACAATGCTAACAATGGACGTTGCTCCTCAAATTATCAACGACCGTACCATGGTTCCTGTGTCCTTTGTGGCGGCGGCAATCGGTTTTGATGTGGGCTGGGATAATGATACAAGCACTGTGTTCTTGACGTATAATGGAAATGGTTACAATGGGTCAAATGACGAACCTTCCACCGACACCCCTACAGATGATTACAGCCAAAATGATGCCCATTATGACGATTTAGATGAAGCTCAGCAGCCTGAACAAGTTGAACCCCGCCCAAATTTAGCTCATCTGTCTATTGACAATTCTGCACCAATTTCCATGGAAAGCAACGGCTTAACCACCGTAAATTCAATAACCTGGAACGAGCATCGCAACCAGTTTACAATAACAGCCACAGGGCGCATTACAGATGTGGATTGGTATATGCATGAGGACGGTCGCCTGCGGGTGGACGTTCTTAACGGGCGCGCCAACTTCAGCCCAAGCACCCACAGCATTAACAACGAATTTTTGGGGCTTGTGCGCACGGGGCAAAATTATATCCATGGTCATTCCGTTGCCCGTGTGGTTTTTGACACCACAACCCCTGTAATATACCGCGTTGCCCTGTCCTATGACCGCCGCCATGTGGTAGTAACCTTTGAGCCGAAAGAGATTTTAAACATAGGTTTTGCAAGTACATATTTCCATAACAATATGGAAACAATTACCATACGTGGCAGTGTGATGCCGCAGACGGACATATTTTTTCTAAGCAATCCTCGCCGTTTGGTAATTGACATGCCAAACGCCCGCATGGCAACTGAAGGCGACCTGGTTGGCGGGCATTTAGCCCAGTCTGTACGCCTTGGGCAGTTTGATAGCCACACAGCCCGCGTTGTTGTTGATTTAAGTCAAAACGTGTCCTTCCGTATTAATCAAGATTATTACAATGCCACTGTGGAGATAACTTTAACCGACCCTACATACCGAAATATTTACTTCAACGAAGAAACAGACACGATAGGTCTGCGCCGCCCTAATGGGCTGGACACGAACCAAATTCAGCGGATTGATGAATATTTGCAAGGTCGCTACATTTTCGTTTTGCCAGGGGATTTTTCTGGGTTCTTTGGCTACGGCACATTTATGGTGCGCCAAGGGGCTTTGGATAGCGTGGAAATTGTTACCAATGGCGGTGAAACCCGTTTGATTTTTAACACCAACCGCATCCGCGCCTTTACCTTGGAATACACATTTGACAGCATGTTTATGCGCCATGTAAACCCCAGGGAGGTTCATCCTTTTGTTGTCATGCTTGACCCAGGGCATGGAGGGCGTGACCCAGGTGCACCTCATCATGGTATGCGGGAATCTGATATTGTGCTAGATGTGGCTCTTAGAGCATATGAAATTTTGAACCGTGACGGGCTTGTACAGGTTTATTTGACCCGCGGCAGCGATGTAACTGTGGCAAATGCCCACAGAGCCGCCATGGCAAATGATGTTGCCGACATTTTTGTGTCCGTTCATGTAAATGCCGCGAACCGTGTTGCCACAGGCACAGAAACCCTTTATGCAATCCACGAAAACGAACCAACAGACTTTAATTCCCGCGACTTATCTCGGATTTTCCAGGCGAATATGGTGGAAGCCTTTGGCTCCAATGACCGCGGTGTGCGATACCGACCCCGAATCATCGTCCTCAACTCCACTCGTATTCCTGCCGCTTTGCTGGAGTTAGAGTTTTTGGACACACCCCTAGGCGCACAGCTTTTCTCTGATGACAATTTCCTCCAGCTTGCTGCCGTCACAATTGTTGAATCTATATACGAAACCATGAACATTTGGACACCACCAAGATAATACAAATGTACATATCAAACCAGGGCTGGCATCGCTAGCCCTTATCTTTTGCCGTAATAAAGCCGTTTTCTCCAAGATATAAAAAAAGTTGAATTTTTTTGAAAAAAAGTGTTGACAAAAGATACAAGCCGTTGTATAATAGTCTAGTGGTCGCGATAGAGCAACACTTTGGTGCTTATACATAAGCACTTTTGGCCCAGTAGTTCAGTTGGTTAGAACGCCAGCCTGTCACGCTGGAGGTCGTGGGTTCGAGTCCCTTCTGGGTCGTTTGGGCGAAGGAATTCGCCCGCTAATTTGGGAGCATAGCTCAGTTGGGAGAGCATCCGCCTTACAAGCGGGAGGTCACTGGTTCAAGTCCAGTTGTTCCCATTAGCGAAATCCCCAGTAACTACAAGGGTTACTGGGGATTTTTATTATTCAAATTGTACCAAATTATTATGAAAAATTACAAATTTTATGTAGTCAATTTGGGGTCAAGTAGTCACCGCCTCCTGCATGTCCGCATAGTATGGCGTACAAGCATATAGCAAAGGAGGTGAAAAATATGTCACAAGGTTTTGTTTTTGAAAACAACGCAAACAACGACAGCGAGCGCAGAAACACGAACTCTTTTCAGTCTGAAGGGCACGATAGCCGCAGACCAGACAGGAATTGCCGCAAACGCCACAAGCATAGAGTTGCAAATGCCACTCTTGAATTGGCAATAGACGTGGAAACTGAATTTGAGTTGGAACGCTAATTTTTTACAAAAACCGTTTTGGTATTTCAAAACGGTTTTTGTAATATTCTGGGCATTTTAAGCTGTGCGCAACTAAATTCCAGGTTGTGTTTTTTTGTTAAATTACTGTATTGACATATGCGGGGTGGACATGATATAATTATCGCGGGAATTTTGCTAGAGGGAGGTGCTTGGGTTGGCGCAAAAAGTTATTGCCATAGGCGCTTCGACAGGCGGCGTGGAAGCTTTGGAGGTTATTTTTTCTAAGTTTCCTGCGAATATTCCTCCTGTGGTTTTGGTTTTGCATATGCCCTCAGGTTTCACGCAAATTTTGGCAGCAAGATTTGACTTAAAATTCCCTTTCACTGTAAAAGAAGCAAGAAATGGTGATGAAGTTAAGCCTGGGCATGTGATTATCGGTCAGGCAGGCCAGCATATGAGAATAGTTAAAAAAGGACTTAGATACGTGGTTGAAACATTTGCGGGCCCTAAGGTGCAGTGGTCCATACCTTCTGTTGACGTGCTATTTGAATCTGTTGCAGAACAATGCAAAGGTGAAGCGGTTGGCGTGATTTTGACAGGTATGGGCGGCGATGGCGCGCGTGGTCTTTTAAAAATGAGAGAAGCAGGGGCGGCAACCATAGGGCAGGACGAAAAAACCTGCACCATTTATGGTATGCCCAAGGTTGCGATGGATATGGGGGCTGTCACACATCAGCTGCCCCTTGACAAAATCGCGAGCAATATACTAACATTGGCGAAGTAAAAGGAGGGGAATGGAGCATGAAAATTAATAGCGTTGCTGTTGAGATGTTAAATAATTTGCCTGGCATGGTGTACAGGCGGCTTAGCAAGCCTCCAAATACCTTCACTTTCGTCAGTGAGGGGAGCTTGGAGCTAACGGGGTACGCCCCAGAGGAGCTTCTAAAAATTAGCATGATGGAGCTGGTTCATCCAAAGGATGCCCCAAAGCTTCAGGCGCTTTATGCATCCACTTTGGATATGGGGATGCCTTTGGAAAACAGTTACAGAATAGTTACCAAAGCAGGGGATGTTAAGCAGGTTTGGATACGTGCTAAGGTTTTGGACACAGATGAAGAAGGTATGCCCCTAACCGTAGAGGGTTTTATTATCGACCTTACAAAATACCTGCGTTTGGAAACCGCAAGGCTTGCCAATCGCTCTAAAGTGGACTTTTTGGCGAAATTAAACACGGAAATTCGCTCCCCCATGAATATTGTTATGGGCATGGCGGACATTGTTCTAAGGGATGACGCCTCGGAAAAACTTCGCGACCAGGTACAGTCTATTAAAACCGCTGGCGGTGAGCTTATTTCCATTTTGGACGGCGTTTTGGATTATACCAAGTTAGAAAGCGGTCAAGTAGAAATAAAAGAAGATGTTTATAGCTTTTCTGTGCTTTTAAAAGAGGTTGTGGAAATTGTCAGAGCCAGAGCCGCTATGTCTAATTTGGACTTTTTTGTATATGCGGATAGCAAAATCCCCGAAATGTTGGTGGGGGATAGGGCAAGAATCCGCAAAATTTTGCTGAATGTTTTAGGCAATGCCATAAAATTTACTGATGTTGGCTTTATTTCCCTTAACGTAAACGCAGAAATTATAAACCAGACTATAGATTTGGAGTTTTCCGTTGCAGACACTGGCCGCGGCATTAAAAGCGAGGATTTGCCAACAGTTTTGCAAAAATTTGAACAGCTTGACGATAAAATTATGACGGGCATTGGTCTTGGTTTGTCAAATGCAGACGGGTTAACAAGGCTTATGGGCGGAAGCATCCAAGCGTCCTCTGTTCATGGCTGGGGAAGTATTTTTAATATATACTTGCCACAACAAATTTTTAACACAAAACCCATTGCTGTTGCAGGCAACCCAAGGAGCAAGTCGGTTATAATTTTTGAAAACAGAGATGACTTTAGAGAGGCCATAACGCGCACCCTGGACGACTTGGGCGTATCACATGAGGAAGTTGAAAGTTATGAGCAGTTCAGTGACGCTATTGTAAGCGGCGATTATGCCTTTGCTTTTGTTGCAAGCATGATTTATGACGAGATTAGGGTGGCGCATCCAATTGTGGTTGACCAACGTGAGGTGGAGTTGGTGCTTATCAAAGGCACAAACGAAATTATCTCCGAAGATGACATTGCCCAGGTTTTATTCGCGCCTTTATACTGTTTGCCTATTGCCGATGTTTTAAATGGCACATACTTTGCGCCAGATGCCCACACGGTTGTGGGCAGACAATCCAACCATGCCAGCTTCACCGCCCCAGATGCCAGGGTGCTGGTGGTTGACGACATTTCCACCAACCTAATCGTAGCAGAAGGGCTGCTTGGCCCTTATAAAATGCAAATTGACTTGGTGGAAAGCGGTCAAGAGGCAATTGAAGCCGTAAAAGAAAACTGCTATGATATAATTTTAATGGATTATATGATGCCCATAATGGATGGGGCAGAAGCCGCCTTGGAAATCCGAGCTTTAGAGGGCGTGCCAACGGACTGTGAGCATGTGCCAATTGTGGCACTTACCGCCAATATTGGTGATGATGCGAAAACAACCTTCCAAGCAAGCGGTTTTAACGATTTAATAGCAAAACCCATTGACATAAACAAGCTTAACGAAGTTATGGAGAAGTGGATACCAGACGAGCTTCAAATTAGCAATGAAATGATACCCGAAAAACCCTTCAACACAAAGGTCACTCTGCAACTTAGGATTGAAGGGGTAGACGTTAATGTGGGCATAGCCTTATCTGGCGGCGGCGATTTTGAAACATATCTTCGTGTGCTGGAGAAATATTGTGAAAACGGACGGAGATTATACGGGGAAATTGCAGATTCTGTATACAGAGAGGAATTGCACCTGTACACTGTGTTTCTTCACTCTTTACGTAGCATTTCTGCAAGCATTGGAGCAAATTTGATGTCCCAGACCGCAAGGGTGCTAGAAACCGCAGCCGAAAAAGGTCAAATGGACTTTATCAAAGCAAAGACTCCTAAACTTTTAGAAGATTTGGACATATTGCTTACCGCCATAGAGGATGCAATTCGTCGTAATATTGCGCACCCTGGGCATATAGCTATAACAACGGAAGAAGTGAGGGAGAATGATATGGGCAACGCTAAAAAGAAAATCCTGCTGGTGGATGACACAGAAACCTTTTTGTTTCTGTTAAACGACATTTTGAAAGATGACTATGAAACATTAATCGCTAAGGATGGCGAGGACGGGCTAGAAACGGCAGAATTTGTCAAGCCAGACCTTATTTTACTGGATATTTTAATGCCTGGGATGAGTGGGCTTGACGTGCTTGCCAAGCTGAAAGCCAATGAGGAGCTGAAAGACATTCCTGTTATTTTGGTAAGCGGCAAAGATTCGGATGAGGACAGAGCAATAGGACATGATGCGGGAGCTACAAGCTATATCCTAAAGCCTTTTAAAGCCGAAGTTGTTAGAGAAGAAGTTGCGAAAGCATTGGGTCAATAAAAGGTAGGGGCGAGTATCACTCGCCCCAGTCCTGTTTTATTAACGCTTCTTAAAATTTATACCAATTGCTCCGCCAATGCCGCCCCCCACAACAGACAAGGCAAGAAGCAACAATTTGCGCCCGTCAAACACAAATCCGCCAGATGAAATGATGATAATTGTGATAAACACAATGGCATAAACAAGCCCCGCACACATTCCCCAAGCCCAGCCGTTTTTGTGGGCTTTCTTGCTGGCGTCAAACCCTGCAAACATCACGCTTATAACGCAAGTTATCATTACGATGGTGGGCAGGGCAGCCTCTGACAAGTTTGTGTATGTAATGGCTATTGCCGTTCCAATAAAGGCTATTGCTGTGATGGCATAGGCGATAATGACACCTAAAATCATGCCCAAAACCTGCTCTTTGCCAACGCTGAACTTCCTCTTTTCCATGTTTAAGCCTCCAAAAAATATTTTTTTACAAGTTTACGAAAGGAAGTCCAAATTTATGCCATATCTACCCACAACAGCAGAAGAATTGCAAGGCGAGCCTGTGGATTTTGTGTTGGTTACAGGGGATGCCTATGTGGACCACCCTAGCTTTGGCGCGTCCATAATCTCCCGTTTGCTCCAATCCCATGGATATTCTGTTGCAATCCTTGCCCAGCCAAATTGGAAAACCACAGATGATTTTGCCCGTTTTGGCCGCCCCAAGCTAGGTTTTTTGGTCACAGGCGGCAATATTGACAGCATGGTCAACCACTACACCGTTGCCCTGCACAAGCGCAAAAATGATGTCTATTCCCCTGGGGGAGAGTTTGGCAAACGCCCTAACCGCGCTACAATTGTATATTGCAATAAAATTCGCGAAGTTTATAAAGATATTCCTATCATCATCGGCGGGCTTGAAGCCAGCCTGCGCCGCCTTGCCCATTATGACTATTGGGATAATGTCGTAAGGCGGTCTATTTTGTTGGATGCGGCGGCAGATTTGTTGGTTTATGGCATGGGAGAACGTCAAATTATAGAAATTGCCGAAGCCCTTGAAAGCGGGCTTGCGGCAGAACATATCACCTTCATAGAAGGCACAGTTTTTAAAACCCGTGACATTAGCTTTTTGCACGAACCCGTTATTTTGCCTGCTTTTAAGCAAATTAAAGAGCCTACGTCAGAAGGCAAAAAGCAATTTGCTAACAGCTTTTTAACCCAGTATCATAACACCGATTTTTTAACGGCGCAGACCTTGGCAGAGGATTATGGCGGCACATATGTTGTCCAAAACCGCCCTGCCAAGCCCCTAAACACAGTGGAGCTTGACCGTGTGTACGCCCTGCCATATGAGCGGGATTTTCACCCTGTATACAACAAGTCAGGGGGCGTGCCAGCCATTGAAGAGGTAAAATTCAGCATAACCAGCAATCGCGGCTGTTTTGGCAGCTGCAATTTTTGCGCCCTAAGCTTCCACCAGGGGAGGTATGTGCAAAGCCGCAGCATTAAAGGGATTGTGGCAGAAGCTACAAATTTTACCCACGACCCTATGTTTAAAGGGCATATACACGACGTAGGCGGTCCAACGGCAAACTTCCGTCAGCCCCCTTGCGACCGTTGGAAGGAAGAAAACCCAAAACCCTGCAAGCGGAAATGTCTTGCTCCAAAACCTTGCCCCAACCTAAAATATGACCATAAAGAATTTTTAAGACTGTTGCGCAAACTGCGGGAAATACCTAAAGTTAAGAAGGTTTTTGTTCGCTCTGGCATCCGCTATGATTATTTGTTGGCAGACAAAAAAGACGGTGATGCCTTTATTCAAGAGCTATGCGAGCATCATGTAAGCGGGCGTCTGAAGGTTGCCCCTGAGCATGTGTCCGATAAAGCGCTATCCCGCATGGGCAAACCCACATTTGACCTTTATAAACAATTTGCCAAAAAATTTGAAGCGGCAAATAAAAAGCTAGGCAAAACCCAGCATCTTGTGCCTTATCTAATGTCCAGTCATCCAGGCTGTGGGCTTGATGACGCTATAGAAATGGCAGAATATCTTAGGGATGCAGGGGAGAAGCCCGAACAGGTTCAGGATTTTTACCCCACGCCAGGCACATTGTCAACCTGTATGTTTTACACAGGTCTTGACCCCAGCACGGGAGAAAAAATCTTTGTGCCAAAAGGTCATAGGGATAAAACCACCCAGCGGGCGTTAATTCAGTACCGTTTGCCTGCTAATTATGAAATTGTAAAATCTGCATTGCTTAGGGCAGGGCGCAAAGACTTGATTGGTCACGACCCCAAGGCTTTGTTGCGCCCAAAAATCAACAAAACCCAAAAGTCCCCTGCAAAGTTTGCCAAACCATCTCAAAATAATTCTAAAAGAAAGAAATAATTTTAAAGAAATAATTTTATTTTGACTTTCTGCCGATAAATGATATAATAAGATTAATGATTGGTGAGGTGGATTTTGATGGTAAAAGCAATGCTAGTGGATTCTAGTGCTGACGTGGTAAATCTATATAAAGCATATATAAAACGAAGTTTTGACAAAAGTGTTAAGCCTGTTGCGGTTTTGCACGAAGCAAGCATCAATAAATTTTGGGCGGCAATAGAAAAATCTAAACCCGACATTATCATCATAGACATTCGTTTTTTTGCCCTGTCCACTTTGCGGATAATTCGTGAGGTGGTGCTTAGCAAGCCCCTTATGAAGCTCCTTATTACAGGCACTTATGACGATTATGACTATCTTAGAGCGTCTATGGAATATGGCGCGACAGATTATATTTACAAACCCGCCAAAGCAAGGGAGTTTGAGCTTGCCCTGGGGCATATCGTGGGCATTTTTGAAGAAGCCGTGGCACGCAAAGCTCAAGACACCCAAATTTTAGACGAATATCAGCGGGATAGGGAAATTTTCCGCCAACGCTTCCTCACCAATCTGACGGGGGATGTTAATTTGGAGCTTGAGGAAATCAAAAGCTCTTTAAGATACTTTGACATAAACATAACGCCGCCTTTTGCTGTGTTTGTGCTGCGCATTGACCGTTTTCAAACTGCAATCGAAAATTTGGAGGAAAGGCAGAAACATCTGCTCATCTACCGTATTTTTTGGGTTGTTAACCACCATTTGAACAGCCAAGAGGCGGGCTATGGGTTTATCAGCAGTTTTAATTCTGTTACCTGTATCGTCCATGGTCCGCAGAATTTAGAGGAATTGTTAGATTTGTGCCATCGCATTAAAGATGAAGTGGCAGAGCGTTGCGACCAGTCTGTAACCATGGGGCTTGGGCGGCTTTATGACGATTTAACAAATTTGCGCTATTCTGCTAAAGAGGCAGAGGGTGCTTTAAGATACCGCCATTTGCTGGGCTATAACAGCATAATCCCTATAGATTTTGTAGAGCCAGAAAACCACATAACCTATAAATACCCTGCCGAAAAAGAGGATAAATTGATTTTTGCGGCAGTTGTTGGAGAATATGACCATTCTATTAAGCTGCTGGAAGAGATTTTGTCAGCACTTGAAAAGGCAGAGCGGCTGCCTGCAAACCTGCTGCCACGAATTGTTATGAAAATTGTTATTGCCATCAGCCGATATGCCAGCGAATTAGGCATTGACGTGGAAGGTCGCTTCCGTGAGTTTTTCAATTTTGGCGAAATCCTAGCTCTTAAAACCACAGATGAAGCCCGCAAACTTATGCAAGAGGCTCTATGGGCGTTTAGCCGTTTTATTGACGCGAGAAACAACGAAAACAGCAAGAGGATGGTTCTTGCGGCTCAAGAGAGGGTCAACCAATATTTCTTTGAAGATTTGAAGATTGGCAATATTGCCAAAGAACTGGGCACAACAGGGGAATTTTTAGGCAGGGCATTTTTGCAGATGACCAGCGTTTCTTTTAAAGAATATTTGCAGACAAAGCGCATTGCCAAAGCCAAAGAAATCCTACGGGGGGAAGAAATTGTGTCAGAAGAAGAGGTTGCCGCAAGGGTGGGCTATTTTGATGCGCGGGTTTTCCGCTCGGTTTTCCGCCGCCGCGAAGGCATGTTGCCCATGGAATTTAGGAATAGACAAGGTTGATTTTTTGTGGTATAATGGGTATGTTGGATAATTCAGACCTATAACGACATGAAGGAAGTGGACATATGAGCAAAAATATTATATTTTCGGGGATGCAGCCGTCGGGAGTGCCACATATCGGCAATTATTTTGGTGCAATTAAAAACTGGGCAGACTTGCAAGATGACTACAACTGCCTGTATTGCATTGTAGATTTGCACGCAATTACCATTCGGCAAGACCCTGCGGAGCTTCACAAAAATTCCCTAAACGCCTTGGCGTTATATATAGCGGCAGGGCTTGACCCAGACAAAAACATACTTTACATCCAGTCACATTATAAAGGGCATACAGAGCTTAGTTGGCTTTTATCCTGCTTTTCTTACATGGGGGAGCTTGGTCGCATGACCCAATATAAGGATAAATCTGCAAATAATCCAGATAATATAAATCTGGGGCTTTTTGCATACCCAACCCTGCAAGCCGCGGACATTCTGCTCTTTGGCAGCCATCTTGTGCCAATTGGTGACGACCAAAAGCAACATCTGGAGCTAACCCGCGACATTGCAACCCGCTTCAACAATATTTACGGGGATATTTTTACAATTCCAGAGGTGTTTACCCCGAAAACAGGGGCGCGCATTAAACGGCTTAGCGACCCTGAGAAAAAAATGTCCAAGTCTGACGGGGAGGCAAATTATGTGGCGATTTTAGACCCTGCTGATGTGGTTATGAAAAAATTTAAAAGAGCAGTGACAGATAGCGACACAGAAATACGCCACGACCCAGAAAATAAACCTGGGGTAAGCTCTCTTTTGGAGATTTATGCCGTTGCAACTGGAACCAGCATAAAATCTGCCGAAGCAGATTTTGACGGCAAGCAATATGGCTTTTTAAAAACCACGGTAGCTCAGGCGGTTATCGACAATGTAACAAATCCAATCCAAGAAAAGTATAATGATTTGATTAAAAATCCAGACTATCTACATCAAGTAGCCAAGAAAAATGCAGAAAAAGCTGCCGAAATCGGCGAACCAATTCTTACAAATGTAAAAAAAGCCATCGGTTTATTATTATAAAGGAGCGTGAATGTTATGGAAATGGCAAATTGCAGAAAGTGCAGAAAGATTTATGCGAGGATTCGCAGTCAAATTTGTCCCGAATGTGAAAAAGAGGAAGAACAACTTTTTTCGGTTGTGCAGGACTATTTAAGGGACAACCCAAAAGCCCCGTTGACACAGGTTGCTGAAGCCACAGGGGTAAGTGCGAAAAAAATTATGAACTATCTTAGGGAAGGGCGCATTGAAGTTGCTGTTCCTGTTTTGCAGTGCGACGGTTGCGGCACTCTTATTTCCACTGGAAAGCTTTGTGAAGATTGCCAAAAGAAAGTGGCAAGCAACTGGGAAAACATGGCATCTTCCATGCGGGCAAACATTCCCGCTCCAGAAGCCCAAACCTCTGACGGTCCAAAAGTGACCATGCATACGCGCAAAAAATAATTTTAAATTTTTTTGAATTTTTTCAGACAAATTTTAAAAGCCTGCGTATACTTAGTTAAAGAAGCACGATAGTGTATTAATTTTAGGAGGTGTAAGATGTTTTATTTTGCAATTGGTTTGTTTGTTGTTTCCCTAATCGTGTCCATTGTCGACATCTTCATTGAGGGCTTTGGGCCTCTGGCGATTATTGGGCTTGTCGGCGTTGCCGTTTCACTGGTTTTGGTGGGCGTGTCCTCTCCCATTGGCGGCTTTATCGTCCTTGGCAAGATTTTGGTCACCGTTCCTAGCTTGTGGCTTTTGTGGCGTTTTCTCCGCAAGCGTCAGCTGGATGGCAAATTTATCCTCAGCGAAACCTTGGCAGAGGATACCACCGACATTGGCGGGTTAGAATACTTTATGGGCAAAGAGGGTATTACCACATCTGCCCTGCGCCCCCATGGTTTTGCTGACTTTAACGGCACAAAGGTGGAAGTTGCTTCAAACACGGGCTACATAGATGTGGACAAGCGAATCAAGGTAATTGACGTGCAAAACCGCAAGGTTTTTGTGAAGATTATGGAGAATTAATTGGGGAGAACTCAAGGAGGATTTGCATTAATGAGAGGAAGGAAAATTCTGACAGGGGTTGTATTGACGGCATTGTTGATGGGTATTTTCGCCATGCCGTTGCACGCAAGAGGGTGGAATCGCCCTAACCCAGACTGTCCACGCAACAGCTTTGAAATTAGCTGTTTTGAAGGTGAAGGCAATCGAAGATGCTCTGAAAACAATTGGCGACAAAATAACAATAATAGCAACCGCGAACGCAGCTGCGGCGGATGGAGGAGGTAAATATGCTTTTAAATTTTGATTTCTTAGGTATGGCCCCTGGTACGTTGACCATGATAGTGGTAATTGGTATTTTGGTTCTGTTTTTTGCAATTTTGTTCTTTAACTTTATCCCTGTAGGGCTGTGGATTTCTGCCATTTCTGCTGGGGTTAAGGTCAGCATCTTCTCTCTGGTTGGTATGCGCCTGCGCCGTGTGCGCCCAGCCCGTGTTATCAATCCTTTGATTAAAGGCACAAAGGCAGGTCTTGCCATTAGCCAAAACCAACTGGAAAGCCATTTGCTTTCTGGCGGTCGTGTTGACAATGTGGTTGATGCCCTAATTGCTGCCCATCGCGCTAATATGGAACTTAGCTTTGAGCGTGCCGCGGCAATCGACCTGGCTGGACGTGATGTTTTTGAGGCAGTCCGCATGTCTGTAATGCCGAAAATTATTGAAACTCCTATGATTTCTGCCATGGCAGTTAATGGTATCGAAATTAAAGCTTTGGCAAAAGTTACCGTTCGTGCAAATATCGCCCGCCTTGTTGGTGGTGCAGGTGAGGACACCATTATCGCCCGTGTTGGTGAGGGTATTGTTACCACAATTGGTTCTGCAAAATCCCACCAAGAGGTTTTGGAAAATCCTGATAAAATTTCCCAAACTGTTTTAAACAAAGGCTTGGACAGCGGAACTGCCTACGAGATTTTGTCTATCGACATTGCTGATATTGATGTAGGACGTAACATTGGTGCCCAACTGCAAATTGACCAAGCAGAAGCTGACAAGCGCATTGCACAAGCAAAAGCAGAGGAACGCCGTGCAACTGCAATTGCTAAAGAGCAGGAAATGAAGGCACAGGTTGAGGAAATGCGCTCTAAGGTTGTGGAGGCAGAGGCTCAAGTTCCTCGCGCCATCGCGGAAGCCCTAACCAAAGGCAATCTTGGGGTTATGGACTTGTATGGGATGCAAAATAAGCTTGCTGACACTAAAATGCGCGAAGGTCTTGCAAATGTAAAAATAAACTTAGGCAAAGACGACAAGCTAATTCCAGATAACGACTAATTGCAAATAATTACAACTAATTCGCGCCCTTGTGGTTTTTTCACAAGGGCGATTTTTATGGAGGCAAGCAAAGTGAATAAATTAAAAAAGTTTAAAGATTTTTTGTTGAAGGGGCTTAGCCCTGCAATGAAATGGGCATTACTTATAACCCTTGCGGTGGCACTTGGCTTCGCAGTTACGGGGCTTGCATTGGTCATGCGCCCTTATGGCATCCTAGCATTTTTGCTGTTTTTAGGTGCTTTCATGGTGATTGGGCTAGTTGCCGCTGTTGTTATAACACTAATATTTGCAGCCATTAAGAAAATGCGTTGGCAGACAATTTTTGTTGCAACCTTGGTCGTAATGCTCAGCATTACCGTGATGACACTAGCCATTTACCTGTTGCCCGCTTTAATTCTGCTGATGATAGCCTTCTATTTTTCGATGATGTTCCTCACCAAAAAGTATAAATATTTACGGCTGAGAAAAAAGTTGTTGCGGGCTATGGTGCTTGGTGTGTCTGCCCTTGGTTTTGGGCTATTTACCTTTATAATTTTTCACCCAGGGCCTGCATATTCGCGGCCAGAAGCGGCTCGCCTTACATTGCCCCATCCAGAAAATATGCATCAACCAGACCTTGCGGTTTTAAACAACCCAGGCTTGCCAGGAAACTTTGCCTTTGAAACTTTTACATACAATATCCCGAAAGCGGTGGATGCAAGCGGGATGCTTGCAAATTGGGGTGGTGTCAGATATAGCCAATTAGGCTTTGACTACAGCGCAATGCCCCTAAACGCCATGGTTTGGATGCCCCAAGGTGATGGTCCATTCCCTATTGCCGTAATGGTTCATGGCAACCACACCGCTGGCGTGAATTCTTATGACGGATACGCCTATCTTGGGGAGCATCTGGCAAGCCGCGGCATCATCGCCCTTTCTGTTGACCAAACTTTTCTTAACGGCTCTTTTGTTTATGATGTTATGTGGTTTGCAGGCGGCTTACCTCCAGAAAATGCCGTAAGGGGCTATATGCTTCTGGCTCATCTGCGGCATTGGTATGAAAATTACCAAAATTTGGTAGATTGGGAGCGAATAGCCCTGATTGGTCATTCCCGCGGGGGAGAGGCGGCGGCTTTGGCGGCAATGCTGGCAGATTTAACCTACTATCCAGGGAACGGCATGATGAGGTTCGACTTTCCCTTTAGTATCAACACCGTTGTGGCAATCGCCCCAACCCATCGTCAATACAACCCCGCAGGGCTAGAGGTTTATTTAACTGGAGTAAATTATCTAACAATAC
>WQSI01000012.1 GCA_009787945.1 Defluviitaleaceae bacterium | reverse complement strand
CGCGCATTAGCACAATGTCAGCAGACTCGATTGCAACATCCGTTCCCTGCCCAATGGCAATGCCCACGTCAGCCTGGGCAAGAGCGGGAGCGTCATTGATGCCATCCCCCACCATAGCAACCTTCTTGCCCTCTGCCTGCAATTTCTTAATATTATCAGCCTTATCAGCAGGCAAAACCTCTGCAAGAACGCTGGTTATACCTGCTTGCTTCGCAACGGCTTGGGCAGTTTTTGCGTTATCGCCAGTAAGCATAATAACCTCAATGCCCATGGACTGCATTTTCTCCACAGCTGCCTTGCTGTCTGCTTTGATAATGTCTGCCACGGCAATAATCCCAGCCATTTCCCCGTTTATCGCCACATACATAGGAGTTTTGCCCTCTTCTGCCAGGCGGTCGCTTTCTGGGGCATATTCCCCAAGGTTTATAGAATTTTCGTTCATCAAACGCAAGTTGCCGATTAGCAACCCCTTGCCTTCAATTTCAGCAGAAATCCCCTGCCCTGTAATGGCGTTAAAGGCGGTAGGCTCGGCAAAATCCACCCCATCTTCCTGCCCTTTTGCCACAATAGCTTCCCCAAGAGGATGTTCGGACTTTTTCTCGGCAGAAGCCGACAAACGCAGGATTTCCGCCGCATCATAACCGCCTTTGGTTACAATATCCGTCACATGGGGCTTGCCCACGGTAATCGTGCCAGTTTTATCTAAAACAACAGTTTGGATTTTGTAAGCGGTTTCCAAGCTTTCTCCAGACTTAATCAGAACCCCATTTTCTGCCCCTTTCCCCGTGCCAACCATAATTGACGTTGGGGTGGCAAGCCCCAAAGCGCAAGGGCAAGCCACAATAAGAATGGCAATAAATATACGCATAGCAAACCAAATTGTAGAAGGCTCGCCAGCGGCATTTGCGGCTATAAAATCCCCGCCGAAGAAGAACCAGCCTGCCAAAGACAAAATAGCGATGACGATAATGGTAGGCACAAACTTTTCAGAAATAGCATCTGCAAGGGCGGCTATTGGGGCTTTAGACCCTTGGGCATCCTCCACAAGCTTAATAATTTGTGACAGTGCCGTATCCCGCCCAACCTTAGTCGCTTGATATTTTATAGAGCCGTTTTTGTTAATACTAGCCCCGATAACGGGGTCGCCCGTAGCCTTGCTAACAGGCATACTCTCCCCAGTCAACATGCTTTCGTCTACGCTGGTTTCCCCTTCGGTAACAACACCATCAACAGGCATTTTCTCCCCAGGGCGCACCACAATAATGTCGCCAACGCTAACCTCATCAATATAAACCTCAACCTCTTCATCATTGCGGATTATTTTGGCAGTCTTAGGCGCAAGCCCCATAAGCTTTTTAATGGCTTCTCCCGTCTTGCCTTTGGCAATACTTTCCATATATTTGCCCATAACAATCAAGGTCAAAATTACCCCTACGATTTCAAAAAACGGCTCATAACCATGGCGTTGCCCATATCCGTGACCAATCTGCCCGTTTATTGTCATAATAATATTAGCAACAGTCAGATAAATGCTGTAAAGAAACGCTGCCGCTGTGCCTTTTGCGATTAAAGAGTCCATATTAGGGCTGCGCTTAACAAAAAGATTGCTAAAGCCGCGGGTATAAATTTTCCAGTTAACAACAACCACAGGAATGGTAAGAAGAAGCTGGATTATTGTGTTTTGCCAGGCAAACTCGCTTAAAATCCAGTGATGCAGCTCTGTATTGCCAAATAGATACATAGCATGAGGACCCATGGCAATAACAAACAAAGGGAAGGTAAAAATGGCAGAAATAATCAGCCGCTTGCGCAAAGCAAGGGTTTCTTGCTGTTTCCGCGCCGCTTCCACGTCCACGCTTTCTTCCTCTAGCAGGTCAAACCCCGCCTTTTTCGCCGCCTTTATCACATCAACAACAGAAACTTCGTTCATATTGTAGGTTAGGTGCAACTTTTCCGCGGCAAAGTTTACAGAAGCCTCCGTCACCCCGCTAATCCGCTTAACAGTGCGCTCTAACGCACCAGAGCAGGCGGCGCAGGTCATGCCTTCCACCTTAAAAATCCGCGTGCCAGAGGGGATTTCCAAGCCAAACCCAGCCTTTTTAGCAACAGCAACAACCTCATCAAGGGTTATCACATCTTTGTTAAATTTAAGGGTTAGCTTTTCCGTAGCAAGGTTTACAGAAGCCTCTTCCACCCCTTCCTTGCGCCCTACAGCCCGCTCCAGCGCGCCACTGCACGCCGCGCAGGTCATCCCTGACACGTTTAAAATCATCTGTTCCATCACATCAGCCTCCCAACGGTTTTGATAAGTTCGTCCACTGCGCCCTCATCCCCTTCTGCAAGGCGGGGGCTTATGCAGGTTTTTATGTGGCTATCCAAAAGTATTTTGGCAACAGAACCCATACTCGCCTGAACAGAAGCGATTTGGGTGAGAATGTCGTCGCAATATTTGCCCTGCTCAATCATGCCCTTTACCCCCCGAACCTGCCCTTCAATTTTATTAAGCCTTGATACCATTTTTTTGGTTAATTCTTTATCCATCTAATCACCTCTCTAATACTATACCATACCCCCCATAGGTATGTCAAGAACTTTTTTCACAAAATTTTGTAGGGGCGCATATTATGCGCCCTGCGCCCTTCGTACGTCATCCCGCGCGCCCTATACGTCATCCCGCGCTTGACCCGCCAATGACGGTTGGGGAGGATGCGGTTATTACCCGCACCAAACCCGCGTAGGGGCGCATATTATGCGCCCGTTGTCCGATAAACGTGATGTTTATGGAGAGTACGTTTGCCCGACAGCGGGCGCATAATATGCGCCCCTACGATAGGTAGTGATGTCAAGTACCTGATGCGTCATCCCGCGCTTGGAATGACAATAAAAAAGGCGGACAATGCCCGCCCCTACCGCTATAAATCACAACTCTAACACCTTCCGCAAGGTTTCCAAGGTTTTGGATGCCAAGGCAAAATCCATTTCTTCCACTTGCTTCACCAAAACAGCCGCCTCGGGAATGTCCAGCAATTCGCTTAATATTTGGGTGGAGCTAGATGAGCGCGACTTCAACAAAATTGTCAGCTTCTCCAGTGTATCAGCAACCCTTTCCCTGCGCGTTTCGCCCATTTGAAGGTCGGTGGCGGTTTCCGCTTTCTCGCTACAACGGGGAATGTCAATGGTTTCCAGGGCGCGGGCAAGCTCGCTGTCTAATAGGGCAAGTTGCTCTTCAGAAGGCTCTGCCTCTGCCGCCAACAAATGCTCTATCTGCTCTGCCGCTTTGGCAAGCCCTCCCTCTCCAATCAGGTTAGCAAGGCTTTTAAGGTTGTGGCTCAAACGGTGCGCCTTTGGTCTATCCCCTTCGTTAAGGGCGTTTTTAATATCATCAGAAGCTTTTTTGTGGTTCTTAGCAAAATCTACCCGCAATTTTGTGCAGGTGGCATCTAAATAATCTTCCATGGCGTTCCTGTTTCCGTTTGTTTTGGTAGATTTGGCAGCTTCCAGCACCTCGGGCGGTTGCTTATCCCGTACAAACTTGTTTAGCACATCATTTAATTGCTTGGTTTGTATGGGCTTGGAAATAAAACCGTCAAAACCTTTGCTCATAAACTCTTCTGCCTGCCCAACCAATGCGTTGGCAGTAAGGGCAACAACAGGGGCGGTATATCCCATTTGGCGCATAGCCAGCATTGTGTCAATGCCGTTCATGCCTGGCATCATATGGTCCATAAACACAATGTCATAAACATAGCCTTTGCGCACCTTTTCAACGGCTTCATAGCCGTTTTCACAAAAGTCAATTTCCAAGCCGTAAAAAGATAGCAGCCCACGCGCCACATAAAGGTTTGCTTCCATATCATCCACCACAAGCACCTTGCCATAAGGCATTGGCTCTGGCAAGAATTTCGATTTTATAGAGCCTAAACCAACCTTAAACCTCTCCAGGCTTCGGGCGGCAACCTCTCCAAGCACCTCATCAGTTGCAACTATCTGGGGCAAACGCACCGTAATAAGAGTGCCTTCGCCCACTTTGCTTTCCACGTCCACTGTGGCGTTCATTATCTCTGCAAGGCTGTAAACAATTGCCATTCCAAGACCTGTGCCGCCTATGCGCAGGTTTTCCCGCTCATGGAAACGGGTGTAATCTTCGTGAAGGGCATCAAGCTGCTCTTTGGTCATGCCCATGCCCGTATCCCGTATAGATATAACAAGGGTGGCAACCTCGCCCTTTTTGGCAGAGCCTTCGCAACTTGCCGTCAGGTCCACCCTGCCTTTTTCGGTATATTTAATGGCGTTTGACAAAATGTTGTTAAGAATTTGGGCAAGGCGCAAGGTATCGCCAATAAAGGTAACAGGCAGGTTCTCATCTATATGAAGCTGTAATGTTATGCCCTTTTTATGTACGCTGGAAAGATGTTGGTGAACCACGTCGCTGATGTTGCTGGCAATATCATATTCCTCTGAAATCAAAGCCATCTTTTCAGCTTCGATACTGGAAAGGTCAAGTATATCGTTTACCAATTTTAACAACATGTGGGCGGCAGAATGTATGCGCACAAAGGATTCTTCTGTATAAGGCGGATGTTTCGGGTTTCGCAGTTGAATTTCAGAAATGCCCAAAACAGACGTGATAGGCGTGCGTATTTCGTGACTCATACGCGCCAAAAAGCGGGATTTGGCTTCGTTGCTTTGCTCTGCCACATCTGCCCTCCGTTGCCTTTCCATGGCATCCCGCAAATCATTCCTCATAGACTGTATGGTGCGGGAAAGCAAGCCAATCTCATCTTCCCGCTGGTTGCCAAACAAATCCCCCGTGCTGTTAATATCACCAGAAACCTCCACACTGGAGGTAAGGTGGGCTAAAGGGTCAAGCACTACACGGCGTATCATCAAATTCCCCGCTACCATAATAAGCACCAAAAACGCAAAGGCGGCGATAATTACAGGCAAATAGCTGTCAGCAAAAATGCCTAAATGGCTAGACAAGATGATAACAGACCAGTTTGTACCCATAATTGGGGCGATGCTGGCATAAAGATAAACTCCCGTATCCATGGGGATAGATTCATATGTATAAAGCCCTGGCAGAAAAATCCCATTAGTTCTCAAGTCTAAATGGTCAGCAATGCCTTGGCGCAAACCGCGGTTATCGCCCAGCTCTGGAATTGCAGCAACAATAGGAAAGCCCATATAATGGGTTTGTAATTTCCCTGCGCTGTCAATCCGCACACTGCTGTACTGGTCTATAATATATCCACGGCGGTAAGTCGAATCAAACTCCCCAAAAACCACATCAAAAACAGGGTTAAAGGGCGTTCCTGTGGTAACAACCCCTACAAACTCGTCTTTATAATACATGCGGCTGTTTGTCCATATGTATAACTCATACTCTTCACTGCCCACACCCACTCTCTGGATGTTTAATATAAAGGGTATTTCTGCGTCCCTCGTATCGTGAAACCACTGACCCGCTTCACCTGTTCCAACCGTTACCCAAGGCAAAAACTCATCAAAAGCCATGTCCGCATATATATTATACGCCTGCATGGTTCTATATGAAGTAAACATAAGATGTATATACTCAATACCCCTGGCAAAGCCCATGATTTCCTCAAAAGCCAGCAACTTATCATGTTGGTAGGCGTCATCACTTGCCGAAAGCCAGCGGGAAATGGTGGTAGAGTCTGAAATTTGCTGCATCAAAATAAAATGAGGGCTAGTTGCTATTTGAAAACTGCTCGCCGCCTCTATAGAATACTGCCGAGCAAGCCTTCTGGCAAAATCATCCGCAATATTACTCGAAACTATATTGCCAATTATAAGCAAAACAACAATGGCAACAGCAGGTACAGCCATATACATAAAACGAGCCCGTGTTCCCAGGCGGTTTTTCGATTTTATCTGGTTCTTTTCGCTTCTAGTCATGGGTGCAGCCCCCCTCTACAAACGCAGTACATATAATTATATCACAATTTCGGGTATTTAGCAAGTATATTTTTGCAAAGGCACAAAATGGCATTTTTGCTTAAATAATCATGTGTATTTTCAAAACAACCCCCACACCGCGTAGGGGCGCATATTATGCGCCCGCTGTTCGATAAGCGTATTTTTTATGTTTAACGAAAACAAGAGGGCGCGTGATTGCACCCCCTTCATAATTTAATTCTGACGCAAAGGGCTTACAAAAATTTGCTCCATGGCAAAGCCAGTTTTGCGCATAGCCACATCCACAATTTGAGCAATCTCTTGGTCTGTTAGCTGTGGGCGGTCAACTACAATGTCAACAGCCTCATCGCCAATGCGCACATAAACTTCCGTGAAGCCTTTGGCTTCAATAAGGGCTTCTGCGGCTGCTTCCCGCTCAATGCGCCCTAAAATGTCAGCAAGTTGCGTTGCTTTGTCTGCCCTTTGGTCTTGGGCAATGTTTTGGTTGTTAATAAGCTCTGTTAAGGTGGACATTTGCCCGCTTCTTGCCTGTTCACGGTTAAGCTTGGCTTGGATGAAGAAAGAGCTGTCGTTGGTTGTGTTCACAAACACCGCAGACCCATCAGCCGACGCAGGCACGGCAAAAATCTCGTTGTTGTGGCTTGTTGTTAACTCGCCGTAGTAGTCAAGGGTGGTGTTTACCATAACAACATCCTGCGCCATTGTGTCATCAAGGATAAGTGCCATTATCTCCCCTGCACTGGTTAGGGGCAAGCCGTTTTCATAGGCGGCATTATCCCGCAAATTAAGATAGCCTGTTACGCCAATCATCACCACAAGGGCAGATATAACAACATGATTGCGCTTTAGCTTAAATTTTTGCCCGTCATTAGAGCGATTTTGGAAAAACCTTTTCATTATGTAACCTCCATATATAATTTTTAAGTTATTGCTGCATTTGAAACACCTGCACCCGATGGACGGCAATGCCCAAAACCGTATGAGCCGCGCGGACTAAAGCATCACGGACAACCACATCCCCTGCCCCTTCCGCCACAATTATCACCCCTTCGATATTAGGGCGAAGCTCCTGAATACGCAAAGGTCTTTCGCTTCCATCCCCTTGGCGCACCATTACATAGGTGTGGCTGCTGGTTTCTGTGTCAATATTGCGCACGCCGCCTTCGCCGTCCTCCTCGGTGGTGATGGCAAGGTTTATCTGGGTGTTCTGGGCGTAAACGCTGGCGGAACTGCCTAAAGTCAGCATAACCCGCACCTGCCCAGCTCCCGCCACAAGGGATAGTATTTCTTCCATTTGCTGTGCAATATAACTTTCTTGTGAAAGAGTAGAAGTCACAACTGGAGCTTCAAACTCTAAACTCTCAACTCTTAACTCTCCACTTTCACCATCCCCTCTCGTACTCGCGAAATAGGCACTTATTAAAAGGAGAACAACCCCCGCAATCAACATAACTACAAGGTTTTGCACGCCTTTTTTGCCCTTTTTCTCCATAAAGTTTTTTAGGATTTGCATTTTTAGCACCTCTCTTGTGTGAAGCCATGGGGTCAACCTTTGGTGTGGTTAGTCCATGGTTTCTATATATATATTGTCCACAGCCAAGTTATAGAAGTCCCCAAGCAAATTTCTTAAAGAAATTATTTGGGGATTTTCCACAAGACCTGTTTCTTCAGGGGCGACCTCTCCCCTATTGCCTATTTGCTGGGTTATGCGCACTGGGTCAATCCTTAAAAATGGCGCGTTTACCCCCCTTTCCCGTAAGGTTAGATTAATTTGCAAAATTTCCCCGAAGTTGTCCGCGGTGTTTACGGTAAAATCTATAGCTTCAAGGTAAAAATGCCCGTGGTTGTCCACTAAACGCCCTGTTTGCTGGGCAAGCCCTTCTGTAAACAGGGCAAGGATTGTTTCTTGCTGTTCATGACTTGCCTGCTCAATTTGCCGCGCCATTGCCGCTCGGTCATATGCCAAGGAAATGTCTGCAAAAATATCCCCTGATGAGCCTGAAATCGCGCCTATAACACCTGACAAGGGCGCAACAAGGACAAGTATTAGGATTATTCCAAGAACTAAATTTACATATTTTTCAAATTTTTCGCCTGGGGATATTATGGTGATGAAGCTGGCAAAAATTAGGAAAACCGCTAGATTTCTTATGTAATCTCCTAGGGCTGTCATTTGTGAACCTCCGAATAGTATTAAAGGCTTAATGTTACCAAAACAATAAATACAAACAAAAACGCCGCCAACAGACAAACCCCCAAAATCAGGGCTGTATAATTCCCCACAGCGTCAATAGCATCCACAATTCGCTCATCACAAATAGGGGAAATCAGCACCGCTGTGACCTTATAAACCAATATAAACGCCACAATTTGCAAAATAGGTACAACGCTAACACTTACCACCGCAATAAGCAAGGCAGAGGACACCGCCCCCCGCAAAGCCTGGCTGTAAACCACTGCCGTGTCAATAGCCCCTGTCAGCACCCCGCCAACAGCAGGCACAGCCCCAACCGCCGTCCGCGCCCCTCGCAGGGCAACAGTGTTTAGTATTGGCGTGGCAATCCGCTGAAAGCCCAAAACCCCCATAAACACCAGGGCAACCCCCTTTAGGGCAAAGCCTATGCCTTTGTGCATCACCTCAGACAAGCCGTCAAAGGTTTCCTTATCTGAAAGAAAATTTACAAGGGTGATGGCTGAGGCAAAAATCAGCAAAGGCACCATAATTGTATCTAGGAATATCGTCAGAAAGCTTGCGGTAAAAATCAGTATGGGGGCAAATGCCGTAGCAGAAGCCACATAGCCGCCCCCTGCCACAAGCCCTATAATAACAGGGGTCGAGCCAGTTAGCAGAAATACAATATTACTGACCATATCTGTCATAATGCCCAAAGCCAGCAAAAACGTGCGGAATAACAGCCCAATAATCACTATATAACAAATGTAAAAACCAAGCTTGCTAATACCGCTGTTTTTAAAAGAGCCTGTCATGGCTTTGAAAAACGCTGATAAAATAGCGATTATAAGCATGTGGCGCAGTATGTAGAAAAGGGTATGTACCTCGGCAAAAAGGGCAGAAAGCAACCAGGAAAATATGCCCCCCATGGACATGTCAATTTCCCCTCGCAAGGCTTGGATGGCGATTTCCCCAAGGTTGTCCGCGGGACCCATTAAGGTGCTGCCGCCTCCCAATTGGACGGGCATTTCAAGCCCCATTAACTGCTCTTCGATGCCTGTAGGCATCATGGCAGCAAGAACAAGGGTGCATAGTTTTATTATCATTTTGTCACCTTCTTTTGTATGTTATCATTTGCGGACGCGGGCGGGCATTGCCCGCCCCTACGCGGGATGGGTATAACTGGCTGGTCGCGCATGCCATGGTCGCCCGTACGTAGGATATATGTAACTGGTAGGGGCGACCATTGGTCGCCCGCATCCGCCCAAACGCACTACACAGGAATAACCGCCACAACCTGCTCCACCAAAGAAATAATTATAGGCGCGGCAATCCCCATTATTAAAACCTTCCCCGCAAGCTCAATTTTACTAGCTATAGACCCTTCCCCCGCATCATTACAAACCTGCGAGCCAAACTCTGCCACATAGGCAATCCCAATAATCTGCACAACAACCAAAACATATTCCTGCCCGCTGGACAAATGCCCCGTTATCTGGGCTATAAGCCCAATAAGCCCCGCAAGAGGCGGCATTAACAGCAGAAATATCAGCACAGCCACCGCAAGAGTGACCATTATGGCAATGGTAGGGTTTTCTTTTTTTATCATCACCGCCAAAATGCCGCCAACAATGCCAATTGACACGATTTGGAAAATATCCATAATCCATCACCCCATTTACAGCTGAAACAGGGTCTGCACCGTGCCAAAAAGGTCGCTAATGTGGCTTATTATCCAAAACAACACAACAATAAGCCCTGCAAGGGTGGTCATTGTGGCTTGGTCATCCCGCCCTGCCCCTTTTAGCACTTGGTTTAAAACGGCCACTAAAATACCCACTGCCGCTATCTGAAAAACTACAGTAATATCCATAAAATCCCCCTATAACAGTGCTATGGTGATAAGAAGTCCGCTCACCACGCCTAAGCTTCTGTACATTTTTGTTTCCTTAATGTTTTTTGCGGCAAGCTCCCCCAAAGTTTCGTCAATGGTGGCTATTACCATGTTTATACTGTTTATCTGGACACAGCTGTCGCTTTGCCCAAGAGAAGCCCCAAGCAATGCCAAATTTCCTAAATCATCTTTATGGAAGTTGCCTTTTAGCTTTACGGCTTCTACCTCCCAACTGTCTGGAGCTTCTGCCAATTTCCTGTAAAACCCGTCAAGAGGGGCCGTTGCCCGCTCTGCAATATGGGCAAAAGCCTGGGGCAGGGTGTAAGCCGCAAAATCTATTTGAGATTTTAGCAGAATTAGGCTTTTTTTAAGCTCTAACAGCTCTTTAGACCGCCGCCCCCCTGCCCCGCCCAGGTAAACGCCAATTAGGGTGGTGGAAAGGCAGACCAAAATCCCCCCTAAAACGGTTAGCATCACCCCACCACCTCCCTAACCGTGCCTGGTGTTGGATTGTCCGTTAAAAAAATATATTTGTCAAAAATTTGATTGTCAAATAGTGGTGCAAGGCTCTGCTTTCGCCTTAAATCTGCCATATTATCCCCGTGGATAGTGGCGATAATCTTCGCCCCGCAACTAGCAACAGCCAGCAGAGCCTTCACATCCTCTTCCCCACCAATTTCATCCACAGCGATAACATCAGGTGACATGGCACGAAGCATTAGCAACATTCCCTCGGCTTTTGGCGCACCGTCAAGAACATCCGTCCTCTGCCCAAGGTCATTTTGCACAGCACCTTGAAAACTGCCCCCAATCTCACTCCGCTCATCCACAACGGATATATTGCGCCCCCCATTAGACAACTGCCGAACCAAATCCCGCAAAACCGTGGTTTTCCCCTGCCCAGGGGGAGATGCAATCAGCGTGTTATAAACCATGGCATCAGACCCCAAAACATGGGGCAAAATTTCATCAGCAGACCCCAAAACCTGCCTTGCTATACGAATGGTAAGCCCGCTAAAATGGCGCAAAGTCTTAATTTTGCCATTCTCAAGAACAACCCGCCCGCTTATCCCCACCCTATGCCCGCCGCCAATGGTGATAAAACCGTTTTTAAGCTCTGCGTCATATGCATAAAGGGAATGGGATGCCATCCGCTCCAAAACCCCTGCAATATCCGCTCCATGGGGCTTATAATCCAACACAGTTTCCCCTGCAAGCCTACGCACAACAACAGGCAACCCCTGACGAATACGAATTTCGCGGGCATCTTCCAAATCTACACAGGCAAAAGCCTGCCCCAACCCCCCGCGGGTATATTTGTCTAAAACCTCTGCAACCTTCATGGGCGTTCTCCTTTGTAATGTTTGTCCTATAGCCTATGTCACAGGGGTGCTTGTCCAGAACAAACAAAAAAAGCCCCCCTACGACAGAGAGCTATCATACTGATGATAAACCTTTCAAACCCGTCATCCCGTGCTTGACCAGCAATGACGGTTAAAAGTGGGGCGGTTACTGCCTGCGTAGGGGCGCATATTATGCGCCCGCGTCCGCACATACGTACCCTACATCATTTCACGCTTACCCGACAACAGGCGCGCAATGCGCGCCCCTACCACACAACATACGGGATTGCGGGTCAAGCCCGCAATGACGTTGTAGGACGCTGTAGAGAGCTTTCATGTCATGTTTATTGAAAAAATACCCACGCTGGCTCATGGCGTTCGACTCTTCTGCCGTTACCCAGTTGCCCTTCGTCATTTCTGCCCCAGCTCCACAGGTTGCCGTCATCGTCTATTGCGATAACGAAGCTAACGCCCCCTGCCGCAAATACAACATTTTCCAGCACCCTTTGAGGATATACACCTCTATCCCAATTGAGCTGATATGTTCCTATTCCCATTTGACCATGATGATTAGCCCCAAAGGTATAAAGCCCTCCGTCCAAAGAAACAGCTAGTGTAATATCCAAGCCCCCAAAAACATGTGCCACATCTTCCATAATTTGGGTAGGGAAAAAGCGGTCTGTGGTTGTTCCATCTCCAAGGCGGCCAGCCACATTTAGACCCCAAGCCCACAAAACATCATCATTTGTAATTGCAAAGGTGTTGCTAGAGCCTATGGAAATAGCCCTCACATTATCCTTGACAGCTATGGGATATTGATGCCCAGGGGCAACGCTTACCCAAACGGAATCCGTTCCAAGCTGCCCATTATTATTTGCGCCCCATGTCCACACAACCCCATAGGCATCAAGGGCAACAGAATGTCGATAACCCGCCGCCACATCCACCACATTATCCATAACGCGCACAGGGGTGGGGCTGTTGTCGTTAGTGCCGTTTCCAAGCTGCCCGCTGAAATTTGTTCCCCATGCCCACACAACGCCGTCAGCATCAAGGGCTAAGGTATGCGCCGCACCAGCAGATGCGGCAACTATGTTTTCCATCAGCAATACAGGCTCTGTGATATAATCTGCCCCAAGCCCAAGTTGCCCGCCTGCATTAGAACCATGCTGCGGGCCCCCTGTATTAGAACCAAAGCCCCAAAGCCTGCCCTCTGTATCAATTGCAAGGGCGTGGCTAGGAAATGAGCCTGATACTATTTTAACAATATCTTCCATAAACAAAATAGGTGTTAGGTTGAAAGTGCCTATGCCTGTTCCACTGCCCCAAGCCCACAACTGCCCATTTTCATCCAAGGCGAAACTAGAGGAAGCCCCAGCCGCCACCGCCACAAAAGCCGCTTCTGGCAATTGGACGGTTATCTCTTCATGTTCCTGTTCCTGTTCATATTCATAATAATAATTTTCTAAAATTTCATCTTCATAATGATTTTCAGCATCTATCTCGCCATTTCCTCCACATGCTACAAGCAAAAAAGCTAATGTAGTTCCTAAAATTGTTCTTGTAAATTTAGTCATAATAAACCTCCTAAAACTTCTTAATAAGCTGGTAAATAGAAACGCGCAGCTTCACGCGGTCGCCGTCTTTTTTGAAAGCAAAGTACAAACTGCGCAAAAAATTCATAACATTTGTGTTAATGCGGTAAAATTTGTAAGACATGCCCTCTTCAGCTCTAAGCTCGCTAACGCTAATTACTAAGGACTGCAGCCAGCTTTCCAGCGTGTTAGCGGCAAACCCCTTTTCCATAATAAGCTTGGCAACCATGGCAAGCCTGTCAATTTCCCCATCAATATAAGGCCCTTCTTTAAACAGGCAAGATTTAACAGCCGCCAAAATATCAGGAAACCTTTCCATGGTAATGAGAGGGGTTTGCACCAAGCACTGCAACATGTCAGCGGCATGGGCAATGGCAAACGCCCAACCTTTCCCCTCAACAAATCCCCTTGTGTCCATCTCTTTTTCGGTATATTGCAAAATTTGCTCAAAGGCATTGTCCACCTCTGGCACGGAAAGGACCTGTTTTTTGGAATTGGCTTCCAAAAGTGTGTACAAAATAAGGCTGGAAAAGGCGCGGGTGAATACGCTGTCCGTTCCTTTTTCGCCTAAACCGTGGAATAGGTTGTTCTCATCCAAACAAGCGCGCAAAAGGCGGCTAAACTCTTTTTCGCTTAAAATATCCCTGGAAACCATTTTGCTTAGGGTTGGATATATCAATTCATAACGCAGTTCTGTGTCTGCTGTGGATGCGTTTTCCAAAATATCATCTATCAGCCCAGAAACTTCCTCTTTACTTAGCTCTTTCATAACTTTTGAGTTCATCTTGTTATATTTTGTCAATTTATCTTTAAGTTCCATATTTTCCCTCCAAAGTGTATAGCGGACGACCTCGACAACCGTGAAGTCTGCGCCACCGTCACACCCTTTGGGTGCGACACGTGCGTGGCTTGCTTCACGGGTCTCGGGTGCGTCAGCTATATCTATCAAATAATAATACACCAAAGCCATAAATAAAGCAAGTGTTTTTCTTGACAGGCAAGCAACTTGGTGCTATAATTTTCTAGTAATGTCTTATTTTACGAAAAGTGGTGATTTTATGAAGGAATTTGATGAAAATAATAAGGAAAATATTGGTAAAGAGCATAAAAGTATGGAAGATTTTGCGCGGCAGGCTGTAGAATCTCTTTTTGATGACAAACCCAAAAAAGCAGAAGAGACAGCACCTCCCTCTGCCCCACCTCCCCTGCCATCTGTCCAAGGTGAAGAATTTAAAATGCCAGCAGAAGCCCCTTATAGAGAGCGGCTGCGCAAAGACCCCGAAACAGAGTATGCCGAATACATAAGCTCTGCAAGGGAAGCCAACCGAAGGGAACAGGAAGTTAAAGAAGTTAAACAAGAAGCCTATAAAAAACAAATTGACAAGCAATTGGACGAAATGGCAAGGATTTCTGGCGGCAAGAAAAAAGAGCCTTTGCCCGCCCCCGACCCAACCCCGCAAAAGGCTGAAAAATGGGAAGAGCATGAGATAAAACCAAAAGCACCAAAGCCAGCAAAGCCAGCAAAACCCCAAAGCTCAGACCATCCTGCCCCCTCACGCAAACCTCAACCTCCCGTCAATATGGGCAATCTTGCCATTGTCGGGGTTTTTGTGTTGCTTATCGCCTTTGCCCTTGCCATGTGGCAGGCGGTTTCTGTAAACAGCCGCCTAAGTTATGCCGAGGAGCAGTTGGCAGAGCTACAGTTGGTAGAAACCCATTTGCGCACCCACAACACCCAGTTGGAACAGCGTGTTGAAGAGCTAGAAGCCGAACTGCAAGCCCAGGCTTCGGGTCAATTTGGTCAGGGTCAAACTGGCGGGGGCGACTTCCCTGGCGGTCCTCTTTTCCCTCCTGCTGGCGGTGCTGATTCACCTCCCACAGGGGACACCACCCCACCTCCAGGGCAAACCACAAACTGGGCAAACACCCACCGCAACGGGGCAAACCAGCTGGTTTACACAGTGCAGTCTGGTGACGGGCTGTGGGGCATAGCCACCCACTTTTTTGGCAGTGGCACATATATGAACCAAATCATGCAAGCCAATGGCTTAACTAATGAAGCTATTCACCCAGGTGACGAACTTATAATACCAGGACTGTAATTTGCGTATAATACACAGAAAGGGGCTGATGCCGTGAAAAAATCCAGAATACTGTCGTTTTTATTAGCAATTGTCATGGCTCTGCCTTTTTTTGCTGTGCAAACACAGGCAAATGCCCTGCCCCAAATCCACGCAGAAACCTTTGTTTTGATTGAAGCTAACAATGGGCGGGTTTTAACAGAAAGCGGTATGCACCGCCGAATGTTCCCTGCCGCTACAACTATGGTTTTAACGTCTATTCTAGCATATGAACACCTTAACATGGGCGAAATTTTCTTTGCAGGCAGCGAGGTGGGCAATCTGCCCTTTGGCTCTGCCCGCAACCACCACGAAATAGGCGAGGCAATCCTCGGGGAAAACCTTATCCGTGGAATGTTAATAGGGGCAGGGCTGGACACAGCAAATATTGTGGCTCTTAACGTGGCTCGCCGTGTGTCTGGAGATTTTGAGATGCCTTTCAGCGAAGCCCAGGTTTTCTTCACCGCAATGATGGCAGAGCGAGCGTCAGACCTTGGCGCGCTAGACAGCCGCTTTATAAACCCCCATGGCTACCACCACGACAACCATTTCACCACAGCCTACGACCTGGGGCGGATAGCCTACCATGCCATGTCCATACCCCTAATAGCCCAAATCGCCTCAGAAGCCCATTTTTCTGGGTCAATGGCAGGGGCAGACCCCCCTTATGGGGTGGCTCACCGCAACCGCACCTGGAACAACGCAAACCTGCTAATCCGCCCTGACAGCGAGTGGTTTTATGACTATGCAACAGGCTTGCGGACTGGTCACACATCAATTGCGGGAGATACTTTAATCTCAACTGCCTATAGGGATGGCATTACCCTAATCGCTGTGACCCTTAATTCTGTGCGGCTGGAGGATGACAGTCAAACCCGCTGGCAAGACGCGGCAAATCTTTTTGAATATGGTTTTAATAATTTTGCCTACCGCACAATTTTAGCGGTGGATGGCATGTTGGGGCAAATGCCTGTATACAATCCCCGCCTTGGGGATTATGATTATCTTGAATATTACAACACCAGAGGTATAGACCTTTTCCTGTCGCAAGCAGAATTTGACAGGTTGGAAACATCAATAGATTTTATGGAAGAATTTGTTATTTTTGATGAATATGACCCTTATGCAGAAAAAATGTTTTCAGCCCCCATCGAAGAAGGGCAGATAATTGGCACTATAAGCCACACCCTAGACGGGGAGCTGATGTTTCACACCAATCTATACGCTTCAAGGGAGGTTTTAGTGCGGGATACAGGCTCAGACATTGACTATCACATGGCAAATTTCCAGCGGATTTTCTTCTCCAGCCAATCTATCCCATATTGGATTGCAGGGCTTTCGGTTTTGGGTCTGTTGTTGGTTGTGTTTTTCCAAATCCGCAGAAAAATCCGCGATAACCGCAGTAGACACAGCAGATATAAAATGAAATTTTAGGTAAGGGGTGGCTCTATGGAGTTTACACTATACAATAATGTGGAAGAATTTTATAAGGACGTTTATGATGTGTTGCTTGCAAACGAAGCCCAAAACACGCTGATTTTAGGGAATTTAATGGTAGGGTATGAGGGCAAGGACAAATTTGGTTGGCGTGACCCTGCAAATTGGGTTATGGTGACTGTAAAACAAGATGACAAGGTTACTTTGGTGGGGCTTATGACACCTCCTTTTGGGCTTACTCTCTACGCCACAGACAACCGAATTGACAGAAACACAATAAAGCTCCTCATTAACAGCCTTAACACCCACAAATTGCCCGTACCTGGGGTTGTGACAGAAAAAACCTTGGCTGAAGCCTTTGCAGAAGAATATGGCTTGCCCCACAAAACAAACATGACACAACGTATTTATAAACTTGATAGCGTCAATCCGCAAATTAATAAAATAGGTAGTTTACGATTGGCTTGTGAGCAGGATTTGTTCTTTCTGCCCTACTGGATTGAAGATTTTGCAACATGTGCAGGTGGTGATGGCATTGTCGACAAAGACATCGAAAAATATCGCTACCACATCTCACAAAACAAACTTTATATTTTGGAGGTTGACGGCACTGCTGTTTCTATGGCAAAAATTGATAGGGAAACAGAGAATAACATATGCATCAGCTATGTGTACACCCCGCCCTATTGGCGTAAAAAAGGCTTTGCCAGCTCTATTGTAGCCCAGGTCAGCCAAGTCTGCTTGGACAAAGGTTTTAAATCCTGCGTGCTATATACAGACCTGGCAAACCCCACAAGTAACAGCATTTATCAAGAAATCGGCTACAAACCTGTGTGCGATTCTCTTGAAATTACATTTGAATAGGTCTACTGACGAAAGGATTGATAAATATGAAAGTTATTTTATTGGAAGATGTAAAAGGTGTTGGCAAAAAAGACCAGATTTTGGACTGTGCTGACGGTTATGTAAGAAATTTCCTGTTCCCGAAAAAGCTTGCTGTGGAAGCCACCAAGCAAAACCTTGCCCAGCTGGAAAAAAGGCTGGCAGGAATTGCAGAGCAAAAAGCCTATGACCTAGCCGATGCCAAAGGCATGAAGGAAACCCTGGAAGGCAAAACCATCAAACTGGCCTTTAAAACAGGGGGCGGCAGCAAGCTTTTTGGTTCTGTTACCAATAAAGAGGTTGCCGCGGCACTTTTAGAGCAGGAAAACATAGACATCGACCGCCGCAAAATCACTCTAACAGACGCAATTAAAACATTAGGCGAACATACAGCCGAGGTTAAACTGCATACAGATGTGACGGCAACCCTAAAATTGGAAATCGTATCCCTATGATGCCTGACCTACATCTGGAAGAGCCTGCAAAGCACCACGAAAAGCAGGCTTTAGAGTTTCGGCAGGAGTTTATAGACTTTGGAGAAATCCGCATCTATGGCAGTTGGGGCTTGCCCCGATATGAAAATTATGATGAGTGGCTGGAAGCCATAGAAACCCTGAAAAGCGCGGAAACGTCCCCTTTGAAAGTGCCTGCCACAACCTACTTTGCAATCTGCCAAAACCTTGGCAAAATTATAGGCGTTTCCCAACTGCGCCACGATTTAACAGAGGAGCTACGCAAAACAGGCGGGCATGTGGGTTATTCTACCCGCCCAAGCCATCGGGGCAAGGGCTATGGCACAGCCATGGTCGCTCTTGTTTTGGAGAAAGCAAGGGAAATGGGCTTGCAAGAAATTATGATTACCTGCGAAAAAGGCAATAGGGCATCTGCGGGGGTCGCTATGAAAAATGGCGGTGTGCTGACAGGGGAAACCATTGACGAAAGCGATGGGGAAACAGTTGAGATTTATTGGATTAACAACAACATAACAACCGTCGATAAAATCAAAACATGTGAAATCGAATATTCAAAATATTTTAGCAAAGCCGAGGAAACCGCTGATTTTATTAGGTTTACCGACAAGGCGTTGCCAGATATGTACAGCCATAATTACACCCTAATAAGGGGCGGCAACGTGACTGCCATAATTGCAGAGGAAATGCGCCAAAAGCGGGATTTTTATAAGTTTGACTGCCATGTGGATGTGGGCAAAACCGCGGAAGATGCCGAGGTGTCCATTTTGGGATATTATGTCTACGACCCCTCAAAACCCTTTAACGCCAAAGCTTGTGACGTTCGCAAGATAGACAGCCCCGAAGCCCTAGAAGATAATTTGTTCATTGCAATTGAAAATGACGCAGAAATTTTAGGGGTGGACTTTTGCAAGCGGCGCAACGCCAGGCGTGGGAAGGTTTATCTGGCTGAAGGCGGCGTAAATTCATATATTTGTTATGACGAGGGAGAAACTATAGGGGTTTGCGACCTTTTCATTCACAAAAACACCGCCAAAATCGAGGATTTCCAGGTGTCGGAGCGTCATCAGCGGAAAGGTTATGGCTCTGCAATCCTAAAAAATATGATAGATACGGCAACCAAGGCAGGGGCAACCACAATTTACCTAGTGACAGACGAGGATGACACAGCCAAAGAAATGTACACAAAACTAGGCTTTTCAAAGGTTTACCAACATACCGAAATTTTGTACAGGAAATAGGGGATTTTAATGGAAACAGATTACACGCCCGAACAAAGAGTAATGCCAAGAGATGAACAGGCAGAGCTTGCCCTAATAAGCTCCATGCTTTTTGATAACGAGGCCCTTGTCCAAGGGGCAGAATTTATGCGCCCAGAGGACTTTTATAGAATAGACTACCGCTTCATTTTCCAAGCCTTAATGGACTTGCACAACACAGGTCAGCCTGTGGACTTAATCACCCTTAAAAATAAACTGGAAGAAAGGGAAACTTTTGACAAAGTGGGGGGCAACGAAGCCCTTGCGGCCATTGCCTCTGCCGTTTCTACCTCGGCAAATATCAAGCAATATATCAAAATCGTCCTTGATAAGTCCATTTTGCGCCGCCTGATAAAGGCATCAGACGAAACCGCAGGGGACAGCTACGCAGGTACAAAGCCCACAGAAATCATCCTTGACGACGCAGAAGCCGCCCTATTTGCCATTGGTCAAAAGCGTCATTCCCTAGGTTTTGTCCACGTGCGGGAGGCTTTGCAGGCTTCCATGCAGGTCATCGAAAAGGCGGCAGAAGAGGGCAAGGCTGTCACAGGCATACCCTCTGGCTTTACCGACCTTGACAACAAAACAGCGGGCTTCCACCCTACGGACTTTGTTCTCATTGCCGCCCGCCCTTCCATGGGCAAAACTGCCCTCGCCCTAAACATCGCTGCAAATGCCGCCATCAACCAAAAAAAGCCTGTGGCAATTTTCTCTCTGGAGATGAGCAAAGAATCTCTAGCCAGCCGCTTTATCTCCTCAAATGCCATGGTAGACGCAAGCAACCTGCGCACAGGGCAGTTAAGCCCCAAAGACTGGGATGACATTGTGAACGCATTAGGCAGGATTTCCGAAGCCCCCATATATATTGACGACACCCCAGGCATAACCATCGCCCAAATGCGCAGCAAATGCCGCAAATTAAAGCTAGAACACGGACTTGACATGATTATGGTGGACTATATCCAGCTAATGAGCGGCGGCGGACGGTCAGAAAGCCGTCAACAGGAAATTTCCGAAATCTCCCGCTCCCTAAAGCAACTAGCAAGGGAGATGAACGCCCCTGTTATCGCCCTTTCCCAGCTTTCCCGCGCCCCAGAAGCCCGAAGCGACCGCCGCCCCATCCTATCCGATTTGCGCGAATCTGGCGCCATAGAGCAGGATGCCGACCTTGTAATGTTCATCTACCGCGACGAATACTACAACCCAGAATCCGAAAAACAAGGGCTTGCAGAAATTATCATAGCCAAACAGCGCAACGGCGCAACAGGCACGGTGGAGCTTGGCTATCAAGGGCAATATGTCCGTTTCGTCAACAATATCAACGAATATAGCCCCTTTTAGGAGGATTATTTATGAGAGGACAACCAGAGCGCGAATCCCAAGCAGACCGCCTACGCCGCCGCCTGCAAGAGCGGCAAGACCGCATAAACCAAAACACAAGACCCCGCATAAGCCCCTTCACCCTACTCTCCGTTGTGGTGATTTTGGTGATACTTTTCATAGTTCGCGGCGGGTCGTAAATTTAAAACATTGGGCGGTGAAAAATTGTGGGTGAACCTTTTGGGATAATTGTGTTTGGGGCAAATGGCAGCGGAAAAAGCACGTTAGCACGGGAATTGGCAAGGGTTCTCGCTTTCAAACATATAGACATAGAGGATTATGCCTTTGAAAAAGCAGAAATCCCATACAGCAAACCGCGCCCCAAGGGTGAGTGCATCAACCTAATGCTTGCCGATATGGAAAAACACAGCAAATTTGTTTTTTCTGCATGTACAGGAGATTGGGGAGATACAATCCCGCAGTATTATAGGCTTGCCGTGTTTATGACTACCCCGTACGATTTGCGAATGGAACGCATAAAGAAACGCACCCACGACAAACACGGACAACGCGTCTGTAAAGGCGGCGATATGTATGAGCAAACGCAAAAATTCTTTTCCTTCGTTGCCACACGCCCCATTTCAAAAATAGAGCAATGGGCGAAAACATTGTCTTGCCCCATAGTTCACGTAGACGGTGCAATAGATTATCGCATAAATACGGTGAATATCATAAAGGAGCTACATAATATAATTTTACCCAACACCCCATAGGGGCGCATATTATGCGCCCCTACAGAATAGTGATGCCGAAGCCAAACGAGTGATGGCACAGGTGCGGGGTTGTGTAGGGCACGAAATAAGCCTTGACAAAGCTATGTATTTGGTGTATAATTTTTATATCAACAAAAAACTAGCCCCCTTGAGAAAGGGGCTAGTTACACAATATAAGCGTTGGCTTCACAGTTTTTTTGAAATTGATTTCAAATAACCGCAGACCTTTGCTGGAGGGCGGTTATTTTTTCTTGTTTTGACCTAGGTTTCTATATGCTATGTAAACAAGCGCGCCTGTCATTATCGACATAACGAACTCAAAATGCGTCATAGAAATTTCAATCATGCTATCACCCCCTTTCGGGGCGTGAAGCCAACCGCCCATATTGTGTTAGAATAATCATATCATAAATTGTTATATTGTGCAAGCAAATTTGTGCCATTGCAACCGCCAGTTGCGCAAATTCCACAGATAAACTCTTGACTTTTTGAATAAGCTACGTATAATAGAATTTAGAGGAGTTGATGTTGTGAATTTTAACGAAAAGTTGCAAATATTGCGCAAGCAGAAGGGCATGTCACAGGAGCAGTTGGCGGAGATGGTTGGCGTGTCCCGCCAGTCTGTTTCAAAATGGGAAACGGGGGAAAGCACCCCAGACCTGTCAACCCTGGTTAGGTTAAGTGAGATTTTTGGCGCGTCTACGGATTATATGCTAAAAGGCGCGCCCCCAATCAGCGGCGAACCTGTAAGGCCTGAGCCTATTCACCATGACGAAGGGCGAAAGCCCCAAATAACCATAACCAGCGATGAAGATGAAGAGGACGAAGAAGCCAAGGTGATAATTTCCACCCGAAGCGGGCGAAACATTACCATCAACGTTTGGTCTGTTGCGACGGTTATCTTTTTATTGGTGGGCTTCATTTGGGGTGCTTGGCACCCTGGTTGGTTGGTGTTTCTGATTCCAGGTTTGGTAACTGTCAATATGAACACTGGCAAAAACCGCTAAATATACCCATTTCCTACCAAAACAGTGACAAGAAACGCAGGATTTTTGTTCGATTGCAAGGAACAAGGTTCCGTGCATACCCATAGGTACGTGCGGGTTCTTGTGACGCAGTCAATCGGGCAAAAAGACAAGTTTATTGTTGCTGTTTTGGTAGGAAATGGGTATAAAAATAACCCCGCTGGATGGGGTTATTTTTGTGTTTTATTTAATTTTCACAGTGCCGTTGCTGGTCTTAATGTCAATCCGCGCCTTTTTGGCGGCAGTGTCATAATTTTGGCTGGTAGCATGAAGGTAGTTTTTGCTGATTTCGTGGGTGATAAGGTTGGTTAGCGTGCTGTCAATGCGCCCATTTGTTGTGCTTGCCTGCAACTTAACGGCAACATCCCTTGGCACATACATTTGAACTGTTGCATTTGATGTGGTTGCCTCGATAACCCGCTCAACAGCCGCGGCAACCCTATCTTCTGGGCGGATTTGGCTTCCAAATTCTGGCTCTTGATAGGTTTCGGCTTCAAAGTCAAAGGCATCTTCTAGCTTAATGGCAGCGTTGCTGGTTTTCATATACAACTGCTGAATATTCACATTTTCTGTGTTTATTTTAGCGTTGCTGGTTGTAAGGCGGGCAACCCTCGCGGTCACATCCTCAATATCAATTTTGCTGTTGCTTGTTTCTAAATCTAAATTGATTGCTGTGACCCCATTAGCATAAAGATTGCCGTTTCTTGTGCGGGCAACAATGTGGGATGCGTTAACATCTTCAATATATATTTTAGAATTTTTCGTCAAAAGCTCCACTTGCCCAGCCCTTGTATCATACAGCTCAACAGCTGAATTTTTGGTTTCCCCATGAAGATATTCCACCAAAACATGACGTGGTACATAACATTCAACAAGGACATAACGAACAGCGTTATAATCATATAAAAGCTCATAATTGCCGCCATTTTCTTGGACATGAAGGGTTGCCCCGCGGGATTTGGCAACATATTTAGCGTTAATGTGTATCTCGTTGCCGTCATGCCCGCGAATCATTACAGGTGCGTTTTTGCCAAGAAGGCGCAGGCTGGGGATTGTGTCGGTGGTGATAGGGGCAGATACAAAATTCTTATGGTGTTTTTTGCCCCCTCCAAGGTCAACGCGAACATCAATATCTATGTCATCAAGGGCAGATATTACGTCAGAAAATGCCCCTTTGATGGTTGCACCCACGTTTCCAAAATCAAAAACCTCTGGTTCGCGGTCATGCCTGTCGCGGCTGTACCTTGGTTCTTCGTATCTGTGTTGAGGCTCATCCTCTGGTATCTGAGCCAACATCGCCATTGCCTCATCTACAGTAATTTTCCCTTCTTGTAACATTTCAAGGATTTTCATTCTATTTTCGTTCATAATTTCTCCTCCTTATTAATCGCTTTATTTCGTCACCTTAATTCGTCATTCTGCTATTCCAACTCATCATTCTGCTATCTCAACTCATCATTCTGCTATCTCAACTCATCATTCTGCTATCTCAACTTGTCATTCTGCCGCCCCAACCCGTCACCCCGCACTTGATGCGGGGTCTCGTCAGTTGTTCCTAGCCCCATACTGTAGGTGCAAAGCTCTGTTAGGGCTGATGGGTTCCCGCGTCAAGCGCGGGATGACGTAGTTGGGTGGCGTAAGATGACGTAGCTGGGTGGTGTGGTATGACGTAGCTGGGTGGTGTATGATGATGATATTGGTTATTAATACTGGCTATTATAATCCATCATAAAATACTGGGTAATATCCATAGGGCTGTGCACTCTTATTTGAACATTTCTCATTCTCTTTTTCATAATTAATTTCCTCCTTTTAATCTTTCAATTTGGTTTTTGTCAAAAAATGGGATAAAATTTTCAAGTATTTCCACAATTTCTTCTGTAGGGTTTGTGATGATGAAATCCACGATAACATCACGGTGCTTGCGGTTGAATATGGGCATTATGTCCTCAATAATATCATATCTGCCGTCATCAAGCAGTGCGCCAAGTGCTGTAAATTTCATATTGTTGTCAAGATAGGTTGTAATTTGCTCCAACAGCTCAAAATCTCTCCTGTTAATAATATGGGCTAATATGGCGTTTTTGTGGTCCATGCCGCTGTATGGCAGAATTTCATCCAGGCTTATGGCATAATCTTCCAGGGTTAAAATTTTTGCAATAAGCTCCGACTTTTGCTGTGGGTTAAGCCCTGCAAAGCTGTTAAGGTCTGGCTGGATGTCCTCTGTCTCATCAGCACTTCCGCCACCTTGCAAAATCTCCTCAATGCTAACTTTCAGCATTTTGGCAATGTCGGGGATGAAGCCAACATCTGGCATGTTCTCCCCCCGCTCCCATTTGCTTACCGCCTGGGCTGTTACCCCAAGCTCGTCGGCAATGTGGGTTTGGGTCAGCTTCAACTCCTTACGTTTACTTTTTATAAAATCGCCAACTTTTTGTATGTCCATCTCCGACCCCCTTATTGCAACGTTTTTGTTTGTGTTTTTTGTTTGTAATAACATAATATCATTGTCCAAGCATAAAATCAATAAACCTGTGGTTGAATTTTAGGTTTAGTTTTGTTATAATGATTTTAGAGGAGGTTTTTACATTGACATGGCTTGATTTTTTAGTAATTGCCTTAATGGGCGCGTTTATACTTTTGGGGGCTTGGCGGGGGTTTATCCGCACCGTCCTCGGTTTTGCAAACTTCATTTTGGCAATTTTTCTTACAAACTTACTATACCCTCATGTAGGGCGGTTTTTGCGTGGCATTGATGGGCTTTTTGTGGCTTTGTCGGACTCTATCGGCCGTCTTTTGGGGCTTGATTATTTAATAGAACAACGGGCGGGAGAAGCTTATGGGGAGCTGATACAAGGGCTGCCCCTGCCCCAGGTGCTTATTAACACCCTATACGAAAACAGCACCCCTGTGGTTCACGATGCCCTTGGCGCACTAAATATAAGCGAATATATTTCAAATTTTTTGGCAGGAATTGTTATAAATATTATATCCCTAATAATCGTGTTTATATTGGTTTTTGTGGCACTTATGTTTTTAGCGCGGGCTTTAAATTTGGTTGCCAAACTTCCTGTTATAAAGCAGTTAAACCGCTTGCTTGGCGGCGTGTTAGGGGCGGTTTGGGGGCTTTTAATTACATGGGTGGTGCTTGCGGTTGTGGTGGTATATCTATCAGCAAATTCTGCCACGGACATGGTGGCATTGCTAGAAGCCTCCCCAATAGCAAGGTTTATCCACGAAAATAACTTTGTTCTCGACTTTGTTTTGAGAATTTTCCCATAAAAGGGGGCTATTTTATGGCTGTTGCAATCTCAAAAAAACGATACCAAAGGCGGCTTGCGGGCTTGCTTATAATTGTTGCGGCAAATTTAGTGGGCATTGGTGTTGCTTCCTACAACTTAATGACGGTGGCAGAGGCGGCGCAGGTTGAAGCCGTAACGGGCGAAAGCCTGCAACGGGTTGATGTGGACATTTCCCCAGAAACAGCGGACATGCTGTCGGCAGATTTGCAATATCTAATTAACAATGCCGCCGAAACCATCCAATTAGAAGGCGAAATTTACCTTGACGAAACAATTTACCTTGCAGAGGGTCAAAACGTGACAATTGATGGGGATTTTGCCCTGTCTGCTAGCTCTGCCGACCCTGCTTTTGACCTTGCCCCAGACAGCAACCTGAGCATTTTAGGGGGCTTGTTTGACGGCGGCATGGGGCTTGGTTTCGCCCTTGACCGTGCCGAATTAAACATTTTTGGCAGTCAATTTCAAGGCTTTAGCGGCGGGCTTGTAGAGCTGTGGAACAGCGACCTTAACATCCGTGGCGGGGGCTTTGTGGGCAATGGTTCGCCTGCCACAAATGGCGGTGTTGCGTCGTCTTTT
>WQSI01000011.1 GCA_009787945.1 Defluviitaleaceae bacterium | reverse complement strand
TACTAGGGGGCGGGCGCATTACCATACATCCCGCAGGGGATAATCAAATTGAAATTATGTCCTTTAGCCGCAATTGGAACGGCGGGGCAAACCCGCAATACCGTGGAACAATAGAAATTACAGGGCGGGATGGGGGCTTTATCATAGTTAACCAACTGCCTTTAGAGCAATATCTTTACGCCGTTATACCAAGCGAAATGCCCACCGCCTTCGGGCTAGAACCTGCCAAAGTTCAGGCTGTTACTGCCCGCAGCTATGCCTATAATCAATTTTTTGCCAATCGTTTTTACCGCTATGGGGCAAATGTCTGCGACAGTGTGATGACACAGGTTTATAACAATATCCCAGAAACCGAGCTTGCCCGCCAAGCCACCCGCGCCACAGCAGGGCTGTTTTTAACCCATAATGGGCAGGTGGTCAGCACCAACTATTTTTCTACAAGCTCTGGACATACAGCAGACCGCGGGGATGTTTGGGTGAATTTTGCCACGGGAGATTTAGATGCAGAAACCCCCATTTACCTTTCTGGCAGACCACAAAACCTCAACGTAAACCCTGGAAATTTGTCTGATGAGCAAAACGCAAGAGCGTTTTTTATGGACACCACCATCACTGCCTATGACGACCAATCCCCCTGGTTTCGCTGGAATTTTCATGTAACCAACGACCAGCTAACCCGCATAATAAACCAGAACCTGCCTGCCCTTTCCCAGCGTAGCCCGCAACACTTTGCCATTGTAGGGGAAACCCCCGCCTTCCCGCCCCAAACCGTCTACACCATTGGGGATTTTGTCAGCATGGAGGTTGTCAGCCGCGGAAGAGGCGGCAATATCGGGCTTTTGCAAATAAACGGCACAACAAACAGCATCACCGTGCGGACAGAATACCTAATACGCCGCCTGCTAACCCCTTCATTACCAGAGGGCATTGCCATGAACCGCCACGCAGGCGCAGCCCCCGTCAACAACCACTTTATTTTGCCCAGCACATTTGCCACCTTTGCAGCCGCAGAAAACGGCATAACCTTCCACGGCGGCGGCTTTGGCCACGGGGTTGGCATGTCCCAACACGGGGCATACGGCATGGCACGCAAGGGCTACGACTTCACCCAAATTCTAGCGCATTTTTATCCCGAAACCAGACTTTTGAACCTAACTAACAATCAATAACACCTCAAAAAACCATAGCCCCAAAATACAGGGCTATGGTTTTTTGGTGAGCCATTATTTGCCTTCCGTTATGGTTGCTGTGTTACCTTCTACACAGTATTTAGGCTTTCAATAAATGGAGGCGAGCTGAAACAATTGGATTCCACATATTGGAAATTGAATTAATCAGAAGCTTTATGCGTATCGAACATCCTACGCTTTAACATAGACCTCACTTCTTCAATTGTATAACAACCTTCTTTTTTGCTATGTAAGACCATATGGCAATTTGGACATACAGGGCGAAGGTCGTTTATGGGGTTAATTGCATATTCCCCATCTGTTTCACTTATCATCTTTAGGTGATGAATATGAACAAATCCTTCACACTCTTCTCCATATTCCTTGCCAAAATCGAATCCACAAATGAAGCAAGCTGCTCCGTAATAGTCAATACACAGTTTTCTCGCAGCAGGATTACGCTCGTATGTGTTAACAGCAACAGTTTTCTTTTTCCCCTCAAGGTATTTAACTGAATTATCTGGCAAATCATCAGGGTAAACTGCCCGACCTACAGCGCGCATCTCTGATGCATCAATAATTCCTTTTATTTTTTCTCTGAATTCTTCAAATGCCAAATCCTTTAACTCCTCATGGAAGTCTTTCACGGCGCGCGTTGGCTTTCTGTTGCGCTGCCCCTTTCTGTCATTATCCATAAACACGTCAAACTCATCCCTGCGGCGCTTCAGATACTGATTAGCATTCCCTAGTTTAGCCGAAATAGCCCTCATCGCTTCAGTACGAGTTGTATAGCCTAATGCTTCAACAGCTTGCATATCAAACTTAGAAAAAAATACGCACATACCGATAACTTTGAGTTTACATCCATATGCAAAACCTCGTTTCTTAATAAAAATCCTCGTACTCAAAATTCCGACAACGAAACTTTAATTTCGAGGATTTTCGATATGGAGGCGAGGAGAGTCGAACTCCTGTCCGAGAACCAGTCCACGAGGACTTCTTCCATCATAGTCAGTTTTGGGGATTCCCCCGCACAGGAAAAACTGACAAAGTCGTGTGCGGGGTAGCTGCTTAGGTCTTTATCCTATGGCGCAGCAACACAGGATAAGTGCCCCATCTGTCGATGCCAGGCCCCTGACCGACGGGTTTATCAGGGCTGACAACGGCTTTAATTAAGCCGCAAAAGCGTAATCGTTATTGTCGATTATATTTAGGTTTGCCTTGATGACGCGGTTGGCGCCGCGGATGGCTATCCAAGTTTTCCAAATCCCCGTCGAAACCAGTGCGCCCCCGAGAATTTTAACTAAGCATCACAATTTTACACCATTTAGGCTTCTGTGTCAATAGGTTAAAGCAGAAAAATTTGCAAAACTGTACCAGCGTCAAACATAGGTTGCAAGGTTATAGTTGCAGATTTACCAAAAAAAGCTTGCTTTTTATTTTCTTTTGTGATAGAATAGGAAAGTTATTAAAGCCCGTGCTAGGTTGACGGTCGCTCCGTCCGCTTCTTGGCATGAGGGATAAATATATTTTAGGAGGAAACAAAATGACAGTAGACAAGCAAGCGATTATTGAGAAGTTTGGCAGAAAGCCTGGGGACACAGGCTCGCCAGAGGTGCAGGTGGCGCTTTTAACTGCCCGCATTAACTCTTTGACAGAGCATTTAAAAACCCATAAAAAGGACCACCACAGCCGTCGTGGTTTGCTTATGATGGTTGGTCAACGCCGTGGGCTTTTGGATTATATCATCAAAACCGACATTAACAAATACCGTGATTTGATTGCCGAGCTTGGCATTAGAAAGTAGTTTTTAAACTTTGGGGGGCGGCTTTTGTCGCCCCTTTTTACGAATATTGCAGGGGTGGATATTATCCACCCGCTTTACCAGAGGAGAGATTATGCACAGAACTTATGAAATGACATTGGGTACAAGCCCGTTTAAAGTGGAAGTGGGCAGAGTTGCAGAGCAAGCAGATGGCGCATGTGTAATACATTATGGCGAAACCGTTGTTTTGTGTACCGCCACCATGAGCGAAAAACCAAGGGCAGGGATTGATTTCTTCCCCCTATCTTGTGACTATGAAGAAAGATTGTATGCCGTTGGCAAAATACCTGGAGGCTTTATTAAGCGCGAAGGCCGCCCAACAGAAAAGGCTGTTTTGGCTTCTCGTTTAATAGACAGACCAATCCGCCCTCTATTTCCTGACAATATGCGCAATGATGTGGCTGTGGTTGCCACCGTTTGGTGCTGCGACCAAACCCATGCTCCAGAGGTTGCCGCTATGATTGGCGCAAACATTGCCCTTGCTATTTCTGACATACCTTTTAACGGTCCTGTTTCTTCTGTAAACATTGGGCTTGTTGACGGGCAGCTTATCGTTTGCCCTAATGAAGAGCAAAGGGAAGCCAGCCAGCTTCATCTTACTGTGTCATCCACCAAACATAAGGTAATGATGATAGAGGCAGGGGCAAATGAAGTGGACGAAGCCACAATGATGAAAGCCATCGAGCTTGCCCATGATGAAAACGTGAGAATTGTTGAGTTTATTGAGAGTATCGTTGCCAAGGAAGGCAAGCCTAAAAAATCATTTGAAAGCATGGAAATTCCTGCGGAAATTTATAGCGCAGTTACCAACTTTATAGGCAGCCAGCGCATGGAAGAAGCTGTGTTTTTTGAGATTAAGCAAATGCGTGACGAGGCTTTAAGTCTTATCAAAGAAGAAACTAAGGAAGCTCTTGCGCCCCAGTTTGAAGATGTAAGCGACATTGAAGGCTGGATTGGGCAAGCGATTTACAAATTTGAAAAGGAAACCGTGCGCAAAATGATTTTGGTGGACGGCAAACGCCCAGACGGCAGGACAGCGAACCAACTTCGCAACCTCCACAGCTCTGTTGACATTTTGCCGCGCACCCACGGCTCTGCCATTTTCAGCCGCGGGCAAACCCAGGTTATGACCGTTACCACCCTAAGCTCCATGTCAGACGTGCAGCGTCTTGATGGCTTGGATTTAGGGGAAGAGCAGAAGCGTTACATGCACCATTACAACTTCCCAAGCTATTCCGTTGGGGAAACCCGTCCAAACCGCGGGCCGGGAAGGCGGGAAATTGGTCATGGTGCTTTGGCGGAAAAGGCTCTGCTTCCTGTTTTGCCAGATGTGGAAGATTTCCCATATGCCATCCGCACTGTAAGCGAAGTTGTAAGCTCTAACGGCTCAACTTCACAGGCGGCAGTTTGCGGAAGCTCTCTTTCCCTAATGGCGGCAGGTGTGCCGCTGAAAAAGCCTGTTGCAGGTATATCTGTAGGGCTTGTCACAGGGGCTACTGACGACGAATATATTTTGATTGACGACATCCAAGGTATTGAAGATTTCTTTGGCGACATGGACTTTAAAGTGGCAGGAACAGATGCGGGCATCACCGCAATTCAGCTAGATATGAAAATTGAGGGGCTAACCCACGAAATCATCAAAGCCAGCCTTGACCATTGCCGCAAAACCCGCCTTGAAATCCTTGAAAACAGCATGAACCCCGCAATATCCACCCCACGCCCGCAAATTTCCAAATACGCGCCGAAAATCGTTATGATACAAATTGACCCAGAGCGCATGGGCGAGGTTATCGGGCCAAAAGGTAAGGTTATCCACCAAATTATTGACGAATGTGGCGGCTCTAAACGTGAGCTTGGCGGCATTTCTATCGACACTATGGACGACGGGAAAATTTATGTTGTTGGCACAAATATGGACAACATCCAAAAAGCCGTTGCCATGATAAACCTTATCCTCGAAACGCCAGAGGTTGGCGCAGTGTTCAAGGGCAAGGTTGTGCGCCTTATGTCCTTTGGTGCTTTTGTAGAAATTGCCCCAGGTAAAGACGGGCTTTGCCACATCAGCCAGCTTGCAGTAGAGCGTGTAAACGCCGTCGAGGACGTGGTGAAGGTCGGCGACGAGCTTGCCGTGCGCCTTATCGAAATTGACGACACAGGACGCTTGAACTTCTCCCACAAAGCTACAATTCCAGGGTACGAGGACAGCAAGCCTCCAGCTAAAAAACCAAGTAGCGGTCCGCCGAATAGAGGTGGCGACCGTAGACCACCGAGAAGATAAACTATTCCTACACCAAACAACGCCGTTAGACCCGTTCCGAAACCTCATTCCGCCATCTTTTTGGTCTTTTTGCCGAAATGCTACAGCGTCAGAACCCTCGCATACCTTTGGGTATGCGAGGAACCTGCCCCCTTGCATTTCAACAAAAATCCTCAAAAATCTGACGAAAGCAGGTTTCGGAACGGGTCTATTGCGGATTAACACACAATGGCGTTTGTAAAAAAGAGGGTTATATATGAATGAGCATGTCCGCCAAACCAAGGGCTTAATTGTATTTTTTGCTATTTTAACGGTTGCTTTCGCCTTGGGCGGGCTGTTTTTCCATGTGCGGGATACCCTCGCTATGCAGGGATATGAGGTTGTTCGTGGCATCGCAATTTTACCCGAAGGTGAAACTGGCATAGAAACCAATTTAATTGAATTTGAATTTGGGGATGAAACCTTTAGAGTAACCAATCCTGTAGGGTCGGTTACGGTTGGAAGGGGGTTTTATGTGCGCATTGATATTGAAAACCCTGCCCGAATAAGGATTGTGGAGCCTACTCAGAACACCGCGGGTCTGCTTTGGACGATAGCTGTAGCCCCTGCTGTTGGGGCTATCGTCAGCCTGGTCGTCCACTGCGCAATCTCACAAAAAGAAAAGCGAAGGAGAAGCAAATGAAACCCCTGTCCATTTACATCCACATACCCTTCTGCAAAAGCCGCTGTCATTATTGCGACTTTTTGACCTTTGATGATAAACCCTGTCAAATTGAGGATTATGTTAAAGCTTTGGAAGAGGACATTGCCGCAAGTGGGGCGGATTTCATGGGCTATTCCGTTGAAACGGTGTTTTTTGGAGGCGGCACACCTAGCCTGCTTACAACTGGGCAATTAGGTGGTATTTTGCGCGCCTTAAATGACAATTTTTCGTTGTACAAAAATTGCCATATGTCCGTTGAAGCTAATCCTGATACTGTTGACAAGACGTATTTGGCGGAGTTGTACGGGCTGGGTTTTAGGCGAATCAGTTTTGGGGTGCAAAGTTTTGATGATGAGATTTTAAAACATATTGGGCGGGTGCATAATGCAGATGCCGCCCGCAAGGCTGTTGAAATGGCGCAAAAAGCAGGCTTTGATGATATTAGTGTTGATTTGATTTTTGCCCTGCCCCATCAAACCCTTGACAATTTCAAGGCAAGCCTTGACGCGGCGTTGAGCTTGCCTATAACCCATATTTCTTGTTACGCACTGTCGGTAGAGGGCGGCACGCCCCTGGCGGAAAACAAGCCCCTTGTGGATGCAATTCCTGATGATGCTTTAGACAGGCAAATGTACGCCCTTGCCAAAGAGAAGTTGGCAGAGGCGGGTTTTGAGCATTATGAAATTTCCAATTGGGCAAAGGAAGGCTATATGTGCCGTCATAATTTGGGATATTGGACGGGACGGGAATATCTCGGCTTGGGGCTTGGAGCGTCGTCATATTTCGGGGGCAAACGCCTAAAAAAGACAGAGTGCCTAGAAAGCTATATAAAAGGCGATTTTTCATTCTCGCACACGGAAACCATCGACAAACAAACCCAAATGGCAGAGTTTGCCTTGCTAGGTTTGCGCTTAACAGAGGGCATCTGCGTCGCAGACTTTAAAAACCGCTTTAATCAAGATATTTTTGAGGTGTATGGTGAGGTTTTGACTGGGTTTCTAAACCAAGGGCTTTTGGTGCAAAAAAACAACAAAATAAGCCTAACCCCCAAAGGGCTAGACCTATCAAACACTGTTTTTTGTGAGTTTTTATAACGGGTATATTGACTGCGGAGTCAAAATGTGTTATGGTATTTGTATGATACAAGACATTGCCCCGCATATTTTAGATAATGTATACAGCCCGCGCCCGCCACGAGATGAGGATTTTGTTTTGGTTTGCCGCGACGGACAGGTGTTGCTGAATGTAGAAACAAAAGAAATCAAGCTACCCCAATACCGACATTTTAAAGGGGAGAGCTTGCTATTTTTGTTTACCCTTGATGGAATGGGTTTTTATCTCCACACAGGGGAGGTTGAGGAGCTGGAAGGCTTCACCTATGTCAACATCCGTCTGCCCTTAAACGAGTTTAAGCCAAAGCACCTTGTTTTTGCTGTGCTGACTGGGTTGCATTTAGCCACTTGGTATGACAGCAACCGTTTTTGTGGCAAATGTGCAAGCCAGATGGAACATAGCACCACAGAAAGGGCGTTATTATGCCCTAAATGCGGCTTAACGAAATATCCACAAATATCCCCTGTTGTTATCGTAGGTATAACAAATGGCGACAATTTGCTTTTAACAAAATACGCCTCTGGGTATGATAGATACGCCCTTGTGGCGGGGTTTGCGGAAATCGGAGAAACTCTGGAAGAAACAGTTAAGCGGGAAATCCTAGAAGAAGTGGGCTTGAAGGTTCGCAATATACGCTATTATAAAAGCCAGCCCTGGGCATTTTCCCAATCCCTTCTGATGGGTTTCTTTGCAGATATTTGCGACGACACCACTGTTGAAGTGGACAAAAACGAGCTTTCAGAAGCCACCTGGTTTCACAGAAGCCAAATCCCTAAAGACGACACAGGGGCTATGAGCCTTACATGGAATATGATAGAGGCGTTTCGCGCTAATATTCACCCAATATAAATCCCCCAAAGGGTCGGGGGTTTCAGACTGATGGTAAACCCTACAAACTCGTCATCCCATGCTTGACACGGGAGCCCATCAGCAATAACTATACTCATTTCCTGCCAAAACAGCAACAATAAACTTGTCTTTTTGTCCGATTGACTACGTCACAAGAACCTGCACGTACCTATGGGTACGCACAGAACCTTGCTCCTTGCAATCGAACAAAAATCCTGCGTTTCTTGTCACTGTTTTGGCAGGAAATGAGTATAACCCCTATAGTAGCAGGATAGGAACAACTGACAAGACCCCGCATCAAGTGCGGGGTGACGACTGGAGAGGGTTTGTCTGCAATATAAAATCCCCGCCAAAGGGTCGGGGATTTTTTGTTATTTTTTGCTAGGCAAAATTGAAAATGCGATGTTGTTGGCGTGGTCGCCGCTGCGCTCTAAATCCCCAATCATGTCGGTGAAAATTGCTCCGCAGCGGGGTTCACATGTTTCGGCAATAAGGCGGTTTATGTGGTTTTCTGTGTATTCTCCCGACAGGGCATCGGTTTTATCCTCTAAAATTTGGATTTTTGGCAACATGTTTTCGTCATGTTTTTCATACACTTCCAAAGCCTTTTCAACAAGCTCCACAACCACATTACCAAGGTTTTTCATCTCCAAAAGAGCTTCTTCAGAAAACCTCATCTTTTCGTTGTCAATCATAATTTCAGCGTATTCTGCAATGTTTTCGGCATGGTCGCTAACCCGCTCAATATCAGACAAAATCCAGAACATATCTCCCACCTTCTTGGCTTCCGCGTTAGACAAAGGCATGCGGTTTATCCAAGCAAGTTTGGCGGCGATATTATGGTTAAGGTAATTTACAACACCTTCATTTTTATAGACTTTTTCAACCTTTTCTGGGCTTTTTTCAAAAAAAGCATCCAAGGCTATTGTTAGGTTTTCCTTGGCGATTTTGCCCATGCGGCAAAGCTCCATATGAGCGTTAAGCACCGCGGTATGAGGGGCAACCTCCACCTTTGCGTCAATAAACATCAGCTTTTTCTCAAAGGTTGCATCTGCCACTTCAAAATCNTNAACGGGGATAATCCGCTCCATTATCCTGGCGAGGAAGCCAGAGAAAGGCAGGAGCAAAAGCAGGGTTGCAGTGTTGTAAAGGGTGTGGAACATGGCGATTTGGCGGGAAGATTCGTACCAAACCCCTTGAAACCAACCTAAAATGGCAGGGAAGATGAAAATTAGCAAACCAAACACCGTAGAGCCAATTATGTCAAAGGTTATGTGAAACAACGCCGCCCGCTTGCTGGCGCGGTTGGCAGGTATTGATGCAATTATGGTGGTAATACTTGTTCCTAAATTTGTTCCAAGGATGATGAAAGCCGCTGTTTCAAAGGGGATTGGCACGCCTTGGGCAGCCATCATAACTATCACGCCAGTTGCCGCAGTAGAGCTTTGCACAGCCGCGGTAAAAGCAAAGCCCGCAAGCAACGCCAAGAACGGGTTTTCAAAAGCAACCAAAATGCTTTGAAAAACCTCTGTGCGCCCCATCTCCCGCAAAGGTCCGCCCATGGTGGTAATCCCAAAAAACAGGATACCAAAGCCTAAAATTACATATCCGATATTTTTTACTTTCTTCTTTTTTAGAAATAAATACAATACAATGCCGATGAAGATGAATAGGGGGGCATATGCATCAATTCTAAAGGTGAAAAGGTGGGCACTTAGGGTTGTTCCCAAGTTTGCCCCCATAATAACGCCAACGGCTTGGGACAAATTCATAAGCCCCGAATTTACAAAGCTTACCGTCATAACCGTTGAGGCGGTGGAGCTGTTTAAGCCAATTGTTGCAACAATACCGACAAAAACAGCCAAAAACCTGTTTGTGGTGGCCTTTTTCAAAAAACCTTGCAAGCGGTCCCCCGCAATGGTTTGCAAACCTTGGGACATCATCCGCATGCCAAGCAAAAAAAGCCCAAGACCACCCAAAACCAACATCACACTACTAAACACTTCCATTTTTGTAAATCCCTTCCTTGGTAAAATGCTGTCGCAAATTAGTATAACAGACTTGACCCAACAAAGCAACAACAAAATAAAAATTTAATCCAAGCCCTTTAATAACCCCTTGCACCCCACCAAATTTTGTGATATTATACGTATAACACAATATAGGCGGTTGGCTTCACCTCACCTCAAAAGAGAGAGGAGGTGATAGCATGATTGAAATTTCTATGACACATTTTGAGTTCGGTATGTTGGTTGCAACATGGGCACTCGTTTACATAGGTTATAAGAAGCTCAGTCAAAACAACAAAAAATAACCGCCCTCCGACCAAGGTAAGCGGTTATTCAAAACTTTTCTAAATAATGCCGTGAAGCCAAACGTCACATATTGTGCCACCAGCTCCCTTTCCCGAGGGGGCTGGTTTTTTCTTTCTCTTGCACTAATTATAACCCAAAACCCCACCTCTGTCAACACAAATTTTCACAACCCCTTGCACCTTGTCAAATATTGTGTTATTATACGTATAACACAATATGGGCGGTTGGCTTCACCTCACCTCAAAAGAGAGGAGGTGATAGCATGATTGAAATTTCTATGACACATTTCGAGTTCCTCATGTCAATAATGACAGGCGCACTCGTTTACATAGCATACAGAAATCTCAAGAGAAACAACAAAAAATAACCGCCCCGATAAGCAAGGTAAGCGGTTATTTAATTTCAACAATTGAATACTGTGAAGCCAACTGCTATATTGTGCCACCAGCTCCCTTCCCCAAGGGGGCTGGTTTTTTCTTTCTCTTGCACCAATTATAACCCAAAACCCCGCCCCTGTCAACAACATTTTTCACAGTAGCGGGGCGCGGTATGTTACTCATTTCCTATTGGAAAGTTGTTCCGCTTTTTCCTGCAATGGCGTCCTGCGCCTTTTCTAGGGCGGCGATGATTGCTTTTTTGCCGCCGTTTTCGATAAAGCCTACACAGGCTTGCACTTTTGGCAACATGCTGCCAGGGGCAAAATGCCCTTCTGCTTCGTATTTTTTGGCGTCTGCCACTGTTAGGCTGCCCAGGTCTTTGTGGTCTGGCTTTGTGTAGTTTAGGGCGACATGCTCCACCGCTGTTAGGATTATTAGGGTGTCTGCCCCGATAAGTTCTGCCATTTTGGCTGATGCGAAGTCTTTATCAACCACGGCATCAATGCCCTTCCACGCGCCGCTGTCGTCGTAAACAGGTGTGCCACCGCCGCCGCAAGCGATTACAATTGCATCATCATCTAGCAGCTTTTTGACCACATGTTTTTCCACAATGTCAATTGGTTTTGGGGAGGCAACTGCCCAACGCCAACCTCTGCCAGCGTCCTCCATATAGTGCTTGCCAGTTTCTGCCATAATTTGTTTGGCTTCTTCTTCTGTGGAATACGCGCCAATTGGCTTGGTTGGTTTTAAAAAGGCAGGGTCATTTTTGTCCACAACAGTTTGAGAGGGAATCGTAGCAACCTCTTTGTTGATGCCCCGCGCGGCAAGCTCGTTGCGAATTGCCTGCTGTATGTGATAGCCAATATAGCCCTGGGACATGGCGATGCACTCCACCAAAGGCATATCATCCTTGCCTGCATCCATTAGCAGTTTTATCATGCCCACCTGGGGGCCATTGCCGTGGGCTACCACAACTTTATGCCCAGAAGCCACAAAATCCACAATAGATTTTGCAGCTTGTTTTACCATTTCTAGCTGTTCTTTAACATTGTTTCCAAGGGCGTTGCCACCTAGAGCCACCACAACTGTTGACATGGAAATTCCTCCTCTAAACCTTAACTTGATAAAGTGCTTCAAATTTCTCTTTTAAGTAATTTGTGTAATGGCTGGCATCCAAGCCGCCTCCGCATACCATCTCCAAAATCTCACCTGGGGAGTGCATGCTGCCATGACGATGGATTTTATCCGTCATCCAAGCGGTTATTGCCGCAAAGTCGCCTTTGGCAATTAAACCATCAAAATCCAAATCTTTTTTCATTTCTGAAACAAACTGGCTGGCGTATGCCGTACCCAAGGCATATGTGGGGAAATATCCAAAAGCACCCATGGACCAGTGAATATCTTGAAGCACACCAAGGGCGTTGTTTGGCGGGGTAATACCTAAATATTCCTGATATTTCTCGTTCCAAACCCGCGGAAGCTCGCTAACTGGCAGATTGTCCACAAACAACATACGCTCTATTTCGTAGCGTATCATAATATGAAGGGAGTATGTAAGTTCGTCTGCTTCCACACGGATTAGGGAAGGCCCTGCCTGGTTTACCGCCTCATAAAACTGCTCCGAAGTAACGTCATCGAAGGATTTTGGTAAATATCCTTTTAATTCCTTTGTAATATAATCCCAAAAGCCACGGCTGCGCCCGATTACATTTTCGTAAAAACGGCTTTGGCTTTCGTGGATGCCCATAGAAGCTCCACGGGACAGCTCTGTTTCTGCAATGGTGTCGCAGGTGGATTGCTCATAAATAGCATGACCACACTCGTGTAAAATGCTGTAAAAGCTTGAAATAAAATCTCTTTCATCATAGCGGGTTGTTATGCGCACATCGGTTTTGTGAGTGCCCGAGCAGAAAGGATGAGTTGACTCTGTAATAAGCCCTCTGGCTGTGTCATAGCCGATTTTTTCTGCCGCAAAGGTGGAGATTTTTTCTTGGTCGGCTTTGTCAACTTGGGAATTCATAAAGCCTGCGTCAATTTTCTTGCTAGAGCCAACAACGGCTTTTAAAAGCGGCACGACAACTTCCCGCACCTGTGCGAAAAATTTGTCATAAATTTCCATGTTCATGCCTTCTTCATAATCGTCAAGCATGGCGTTGTAAATGGATTGACCAGGCTCAAGACGGTGTTCCATCGCTTCTTTGCTTTTTGCCACAATTTGCTCCAAAGTTGGCGCAAATGAGGCAAAGTCATCGTTTTTGCGGGCTTCTTGCCAGATAACATTGGCTTTTGACTTCAGCTCACTAAACTCCTTCACCAGCTGGCTTGGAATTTTTGTGCTTTTGTCAAAATTTTTCTTGGCTTTCTTGAAGCGGGCGCGGGTGATGTCATCAAGCTTGTCTGCCACGGGGGCAAGCTCATCCAAATACCCCTTCATCTTATCTGATGTGGTCATAAGGAAAACTTTTTCCGAGAAAAAACCATCCCTTTTGGCTCGCGCCGCAACACCTGTATTTGGTGCTACGGTGTTTGCGTCAAAATATGCCACTCCCATCAGTTGGCTGTACATGCGAATTTCGTCCATATAAGAATTAAAATCCCTTACAATTTGTTCCATTTTTGTCCTCCTTGTATGAAATCTCGTGAATTTAATTATAACATCTTTGCCAAGATGCCGCAACATAAAATTTGCTATTCCCTTGCCCTTAAATTCGTGTTATAATCTTCAAATGGACATTATAACTTCTGCAAATAATAAAATTGTTAAGATGGTTAGGGCTTTGGGGGGCGTTAAAGGGCGTGATGCATCCTCTGCTTTTTTGGTGGAGGGAGCAAAGTTTGTTGCAGAACTTCCCAAAAATTGGCAGATAAAACATATTATCCTCAGCGAGAGCTTCGCCAAGGGCGGGGGATTTACGCCCGACGCTATTGTGGTGACAGACCAGATTTTTGCGGGCTTATCAGATGTTGTCAACCCACAAGGGATTTTGGCGGTGGTTGACCAGCGAACTTTTGATATTGAAGATGTGCTTGGGCTTGGCGGCGACAACCCCCTGATTTTCCTTCTTGAAGGCATCAACGACCCCGGCAACCTTGGAACGATTCTGCGCAATTGCCACGGCTTAGGGGCTACAGGAGTGATTTTGGTGGAGCATTGCGCTGATGTTTACAGCCCAAAGGTCGTCCGCGCTTCCGCTGGCTCAATTTTTCATGTGCCTTTTGTTCAAATGGCTTTAGGGCAGGCTTTGACAGAGCTTAAAGCCCGCAACATTCCCCTTTATGCCACCTCTCCAGCAGGCTCTGCGGACTTGCATCAGCTAGACTTGCGCAAACCCGCGGCTTTTGCTCTTGGTAATGAACACCACGGGCTAAGTCAGGGTGCAATGGAAGGGGCTGATGAAACCGTCCGTATTCCTGTGATGTCAGAATCACTTAATGTTTCTGTGGCTTGCGCCATTTTTGCCTACGAAACACAGCGTCAGCGTACTGTATAAAATTCCCACAAAACGGCAACAATCCCACTGAAAGGTGGGATTTTATGATGAAATTTCTACGTACACTAATTTTAATTGGGCTTGCTCCCTTGTTGTTTTTCGTAGCAGACAATCATTTCCTAATCCGCGCCATTGTTATCAGCGGTTCAATGGCGCAAACCATCCCAATAAACAGCCATGTTTTCGGCTTGCGCAGCTCTTTTCGTGGCTTTGCCCATGGGGATATTATCGTTTTCACCTCCCCCATTCCCGATGAGTTTTCTGAAATGTTCATAAAGCGGATTATCGCCCTTGGCGGGGAGGAAATTGGGATTAGGGGCGGTGTTGTTTTGGTTAATGGCGTTGTGGTTTATGAAGACTACGCAAAAGGCACTATGACAGACTTTGAGCCTGTTATAGTGCCATATGGTTATCTTTTTGTTATGGGAGATGCCAGGCAAAACTCCCGCGACTCAAGGGAGTGGGGGGCGATACCTGTCAGCAGTGTTATTGGTCGTATTTATTTGGGGCTGACCCCTTCCCTAACCATCTTACCATGACCCCGATGCGGCTATGATGTGGCAGTTTTTATGATTATTGTAAGGGCTTTAACAATATTTTCCAAAGACATTGATGGAGCATTGCCCTTATCCAAAACTTGAGCGGGCAAATAGGGAATATGCACAAACCCCGCCTTCATCTCTGGGCGGTGTTTTGCCGCATAATGCAAAGCTGTAAACATCACGTGATTGCAGACATATGTTCCCGCTGTGTCCGAAACCACCGCGGGGATTTCTGCTCTTTTCAGCTCTTCAACAATAGACTTCACAGGCAGCGTGGCAAAATACCCATCTGGCGCGCCTTCACAAATAACCTTGTCAATAGGCTGGTTTCCTTCATTATCAGGGGCTTTTGTGTCATCCACATTAACAGCCACCCGCTCCAGGTTTATAGAGGTTCTGCCCCCTGCCTGCCCTACGCAAATCACCGCGTCAAACTCCCCAAGCCCTAAAGTCGCAAGGAGAATGTCCGCACTTTTTCCAAAAACCACAGGCAAAGGCAGTTTAACCAGCCTTACGCCCTCTATATCATCAGGAAGGAGCTTAACCGCCTCTAGGGAGGGGTTTATTGCTTCTCCGCCAAATGGCTCAAAGCCTGTTATCAAAACCTTTTTCATAACCAGCTACTCCTTAATAACAAGTTTCAGCTCTTCCAGCTGAGCAGGGAAAACCGCATTAGGCGCGCCCGTCATAGGGCAAGAACCATCCTGCTGTTTAGGGAAGGCAATCACATTTCGTATATTATCCGTACCTGCCATTAGCATGGTCAGGCGGTCAAGCCCAATGGCGATGCCGCCATGGGGGGGCGTGCCATATTTAAAAGCCTCCATTAAATGGGAGAAGTTGGCATAGGCTTCCTCTTGACTATAGCTCAAAACCTCAAACATCTTTTGTTGCACCTCTTCGCTATGGATACGAATAGACCCTCCCGCAAGCTCATAACCATTCATAACAAGGTCATGCTGTTTGCTCCGCGCCTTTTTAGGGTCGGTTTCCAACAGGTTCAAATCCTCATCCATAGGGGCGGTAAAGGGGTGGTGCATAGCATAATACCGCTTATCATCCTCATCCCAAATTAGCAAAGGCCATTCCACGACCCAAAGAGGGTTGTAAGTATTTTCAGGGATAAGCCCCTCACGGCGGGCAATCTCCTGGCGCAAAGCCCCTAAAGCGTCAAAAACAATATTATCTTGGTCGGCACAAATTAGGATAAGGTCGCCATCTTCCCCGCCAAACGTGCTGATTATCTCCACCAATTTTTCTTCTGTGAAAAATTTGCTGATGGTGGTTTTCATCTCCCCGCCATTTAGCTGTATCCAAGCCAAACCTTTAGCCTTATAGGTTTTAACATACTCAATCAAGCCGTCAATTTGCTTGCGGGAAAGGTGTCCGCAACCTTTAGCGTTAATCCCGCGGACAGAACCTCCACTGTCCAAAGCCCCTTGAAACACAGCAAAATCAGACCCTGCAACCACCTTAGAAATGTCCACAAGCTCTAACCCAAAGCGGGTGTCGGGCTTATCACTTCCAAATCTTTCCATGGCATCCTCATATTTCATGCGAGGGAAAGGGGTTGGCAAATCTATCCCCGCAGCTTCTTTAAAAGCGGCAGAAATTAGCCCTTCTGTTAGTGTCAGTACATCTTCTTGGTCTATAAAAGATTGCTCAATGTCAATTTGGGTAAATTCAGGCTGTCTATCTGCCCGCAAATCTTCATCCCGCAAGCATTTAGCTATTTGGAAATATTTATCAATGGCAGACGCCATCAAAATCTGCTTTAACACTTGGGGGGATTGAGGCAGAGCATAAAACTTCCCAGGTTGCACGCGGCTTGGAACAAGATAATCCCGCGCCCCTTCTGGGCTAGAGTTGGTAAGGATTGGAGTTTCAACCTCCACAAACCCCTCATCTGACAAAAAGTTCCGCACAGATTGGGTTATCCTATGGCGCAGGCGCAAATTTTGCTGAAGCCCATCACGGCGCAAATCCAAATAGCGGTGCTTCATCCGCAAAGCTTCAGAAACATTCTCATCCCCCACCTGAAACGGTGTCAACTGAGAAGCAGACAAAACAGCCAATTCTTCAGCGATAATCTCAATTTTACCTGTTGCCATATCTGGGTTTATGTCCTTTTCACGGCGCAGGGCAACCTTCCCCACAACCGCCACAACATACTCACTTTTAAGGCTTTCAGCTTTAGCAAACAGCTCACCATCCACATTTTCATCAAGGGCAATTTGCACAAGCCCCGTGTGGTCCCGTAAAGTCACAAAAACCAACTGCCCAAGCTTGCGCACACGGTTCACCCAGCCCATTGCCGTCACGGTTTCCCCCGCAGCCACACCACCAAACTCCCCACAAAGGCAAGTCCTTCTATATTTTCCTAAGTTTTCCATTTTATTTCCTCCTACTGTTACGCTATATTCTTGCTATTGTACTATAGTAAACCGCATCTGTCAAGTTTTTAGCCGTCCAGATGGCTCATATCATTTTCGATTTTCATGCGGAACTTGCCATCTGCATCTTTTTGAAAGCAATGTACCGCTGTGTTGCCCACAGAAAGGCTCCGCTGATGGTCAATAGACATATCTAAAAAATAACAGATTGCCGCGGTGACAGAGCCATAATGCCCCACAATCACAATATTTTCATGCCCGCTTTTGACTACGGTTTCCAAAAATGTATGTATACGATTAAAGGCTGTTGCTTTATCCTCCCCATCAGGGTCGGGATGCTCCCAATTAACCTCTGCCCGCACCAGGTCAATGTTCTGCCCTTCCCACTTTCCGAAACTAGCTTCCCTCAAAGCAGGGGTTGAGATGATTTTGGCGTTGTGGTGCTGGTTAATGGCTTCGGCGGTCTTAAAAGCCCGAGAAAGGTCGCTTGTGTAAATAGCATCAACTTTCTCGCCAGACAGCCGCCTTGCCACCCTTTCAGCCTGGTCAAGCCCCTCTGGGTTCAGTGGTATATCTGTATGACCCTGCAATCTGCCCTCTATATTCCAATCAGTCTGCCCATGGCGCACTGTAAAAATCTTCATAAAACTGCCTCCAAGTGCTTGTCCATCATCTTTTTCCACCCGCTTCTAAGCATAGCCTTTGTCAAAAATTGCGACCCGCGAAAACCGCTATGTTCCAGTGATAAAGTGGTTTTACCGTCGGTTTCGTTTAGCTCCCACTTTACAATGGTATAAAGTTTTGGTTTGCTAGAAGTGCATCTGTAAGAAAGATGAGCAAACTCCTTAAAATCTGTCACGGTATTGTTGAAAATGCCGCTAAAAAAAGCGTTGGGCTTAATATTAAAGTCAAATTTCTGCCCAATTTCTAGGGCAAAACCCTTACAAGGCATACACCACCCGCTTAAAAGCTCGTCATCTACCAAATGTTTCCAAACCGCCTCTTTTGAGGCGTTATAAGTCTTTGTAAGCTTAATCATTTCTGCAACCCTTCCTTCTGTAAATTCTTCTGATATTCCTCGCCCCAGCGATACATGGCGTTGTGAACATCCTCCAAACTGCGCCCAAGCTCCGTTAAGGAGTATTCCACCCGTGGGGGCACTTCCGCAAAAACCTGGCGGCACACAAGCCCGCTGGCTTCCATAGCCCGCAAATGCTGGGTCAGCACCTTCTGCGAAATCCCACCAAGGGACTTTCTCAGCTCTCCAAATCTTTTTGTGCCTTCCATCAAATCCCGCACAATCAGCAATTTCCACTTGTTGTCAACAAACATTAACGCCACCTCAACGGGGCAAGGGGGCATGTTCTTATAGTCATCATAATCTATCACCAACGCAATCCTCCAATGGTTTCCAAAATGATACTACACCACTTTAAAGTGCCTACTTTACATTTGATGCTAATAGTATTATTATAATGATAATCACCAAAAAGTCAAGAAAAATTAGGAGGATTTAAAATGATTAATTACGCAGAGATTTTAGCAAAGCAACCAAATGGCGTTCTTGCCACATTAGAGGGGCAAGCCATCAAAACGCGGGTTTTTCAGTTTTTATTTGCAGAGGGGAACAAGGCATATTTTTGTACAGGCAGTGGCAAACCTGTTTATGACCAATTGAAAGCAAATCCTACGGTGTCTTTCTGTAGCCAAGGGGAGTTTAGCCCTGTTTTGTCCATTAACGGCAAGGCGGTTTTTGCAAATACCATGGAGCTAAAACAAAGGGCATTTGATGAAAACCCCATGTTAGCAACAATATACAACTCGCCAGAAAACCCGATTTTTAACATCTTCTACATCCAAGTGGAAGAGGTGGCAACCTTTGGATTTGCAGAAGGACCAAAGGTCTACAAGGTTTCCCTGTAAAACTCTACAATCCGCGCAAACATGGGGTCGTCAAGGGCGGCTTTTCCTTCTTCGGACAAGGCATAAACCCCTTTGCTAACACGAACAAACCAGCCATAAGCATTTTGGTACAAAATCTGCCCAGCATGGGCATTGCAACCAAAATCGCTAACCAACACAGAGGGGGCGGCTTGCCCCAATTTTTCTAAGGCACAGGCGATTTGCAAAGAACGCTCCTTGGATGCCGTCAAAAGCTTCCGACCAGAGCTGCCCCCCACATTGTCGTCAAAATTCCGCCCTGCAAATTCCGCAAGCAGGGATTTTGACGCTTTTGTGTTGCGCCCTTTAACATTGGGCATCAAATGCACATCAACCAACAGGGCGGGGCTGTCCATAGCCACAGTCACAAGCCCAAGGGATAGGCTCTCCAAAATATGCAAAATATGCCCCCGCCTGCCCATGAAAACATGGCGGGGTATCGCTACAAACACAGCATTTGTGGCCTTCTGGCGGCTAAGGGCTTGGTAAAGCAAGGTCACGGTGAAGCCCTTCTTCATCTCCACCCCCCAAATTTGCCCATCCCTAACAAGGGCAATGTCAAGCCCTTTAACTTCCCCCTTCACATCAAAACCAAGCCCCTGAAAGTGGGCTTTCAAAGGCTGATACATGTCCGTTTCCTTAAAATCCATTTGTTAATCCTCTGGCTTTATTAAAATCCAATTCTTGCCACCTTCTACGCAGATATATCCATCTTTTAATTCCATTTCCCAATTATTACCAGTTATTTTCTTGCCGTCAACTTTAATGTTTTCAGCAGAAACTTTCCAAAGGTCTGGAGCTGCTTTCAAAACATCACCACCCACGGCGACCAGCTTCCCCACTTCCCCGTGATATTCCACATTACCCCGCATAACCAAGCCCAAACCTTCCACATGTATCATCTGACCATTAATAGAAGCCCGACCATCCCCATGCAAAACCAAAACAGACCCTTCAATAAATTTATCACGAATCTCTTGTATCATGCGGTTATGCTTATCCGACAACTTCTTTTCGCTTTTTAAGATTTCATTAAGCCCATATACTTTGTAGTCAATATCCTTAAAATCAGGGATTTCCGCCACGCCAGCAACCTTCTGCAACAATTCTGCCATGTTCACATCCCAACCCATAGTTTGCCGAGCTTTAATGTCATATTTATCCAAAGCAAAGCAATACAAAGCCCCAAGGCAATATCCTGCAAGGTTCGTGAATGAACTGCTCCTTTTAAGCGAAGCCAAAAACTCATTTTTCAACACGCTCACGTGCTTTTCTTTGGCAACACCCAGCATTATTTCTGTAAACACAGCAGAACCTTCGCATATTTCCCTTTCAGCCTCCTGGGCTGTTCCGCCAAAATCCAGCTCCCTCTTTTGCCTTGCAGAAAGGGCGGCGGTAACAGCCGCCAAACGCTCACCATCACCGCTTACCACAAGTGAATGATGCAGGGCGGAGGCTTCAAGCAACAGCAGCAGACGGGCTCGGGGATTATTAAGATGCCCTACGCCACTTTCTCCCTCAAACATTTCTGGCGGTTGGATGCAGTGGATAGCCTCATGTATTAAGCATCTTATAGTTTTGGCAACAATCATTTTTGACAAAACTTTCACCGCAACAGCCCCCAAAACTTTAGAAGGAATATTGCCAGTGATTGCTTTTTCAAGCATCCCCCAAGGCATGGTTCCCCATCGTGTGCCGCCAAAATCAGTGGCAGTGGCAGCAAACGCTTGGTTTTCGGGAAATTCGCCTACATAAACGCCGTTTTCGGGCTTCAAATTACCTTCAGCATCAGGCTGATTAGCAACTATATTGCGCTGGTCATCAATAAACATAAATGGTGTATGCAAAGGGAAGCCCCAAAGTTCGCCATTATCCTTATCACATATTTGCTCCCAATCTTCAAAAAACCGTTTAGCCTTGTTTATGTCTATCAAAATTTTACCTCCAAAAAATCGTCATTGCAGGCGAACCTGCAATAGACCTGTTCCGAAACCTCATTCCGCCATCTTTTTGGTCTTTTTGCCGAAACGCAAGGTGGCAGAACCCCCACATACCTATGGGTATGTGGGGGTTCTGCCACCTTGCGTTTCAACAAAAATCCTCAAAAATCTGACGAAAGCAGGTTTCGGAACAGGTCTAATGACGTTAGGCATTATTTACGATTAGCCATATAGGCTTCAATTTCATCAACTTCCTTAATAATATGCTTGCTAAGGTTTTGGTTTCCTGTTTCTGTCACCAAAATGTCATCTTCAATGCGGATGCCGATTTTCTCCTCAGCCACATAAAGCCCAGGTTCAACAGTGATATACATGCCAGGAACAATTAAAAGCTCCCCGTCGGTGGAGGTTGACCCAGCCCCAACGTCATGGACTTCCAGTCCAAGCATATGGGAAACTCCGTGATAAAAATATTTAACAACATCTTCATCTTTGTCAATCAAACCAATGGCTTTAAGCTCTTTGGCATAATATTTTTTAAGCTCTTCATTAAGGCTTGAAAACTTCACCCCAGGCTTTATCATGTCTATAATCATTTTCATGCCGTCTAATACAATATTATAAAGCTGTTTTTGACGGTCGGTAAATTTGCCGTTAATTGGGAAAGTGCGGGTGATGTCAGCAGAATACCAGCCGCAATCCGCCCCATAGTCAACAAGAACAAGGTCGCCATCCTCTATTTTGCAGTTGTTGTCGTGATAGTGCAAAATAGTGCCATTAACACCACTAGCCATAATAACATCAAAACCTCTGCGGCAGTTGTTTTTCTTGAAAACATAGTCTATGTGAGCTTCAAGCTCATATTCAAACATGCCAGGCTTTGCATTGTCTAAAAGGGCATTAAAGGCTTCCCCAGTTACATCAACTGCCTTTTGCATCATAGGCACTTCAGCGGCATCCTTCACAAGGCGCAAACCGCCTAAAAGAGGGTGAGCATCCACGATTTTAACAGCAGGGAACTTTTCCCCAACAAGCTTTGCCAGGTCAAGGTCTGGGGTGTTTGGCGCGGTAAGGCTGCGGTTTTCCAAATCAAGATAAAGGGTTTTGGCGCGGCCGCGAACAAATGCAGAAGCCACACCAACAACCCGCCCATCACCTTCCATTATCAGGTCATCTATGTAGGCGGCTTGCTCTATGCCAGAAAGCTCCTTGGCTTTCTCGGCCGTAAGGGCAGAACCGCCCCATTTAGCGGCACTTTCGTCATAACGCTGCAGATAAATGCGGCTCATGGTCTCGCCCTTAATGTTTTTGGTAATCATCAAGGCAAGGCCAGGCTTGTCAATCCCCGTTAAATACAAGAAATTGCGCTGGGGGCTGTAGTCATAAAAGCGGTCCCCCCGCATAACAGGGGCAGAGCCTGAATAAATTACAAAGGCACTGCCATTCTCCATAAGGTCAGCAAACTTTTTGCGGTTGTTCTCATAAAACTCTTTTGAAATTTTCATTAGAAAATCCTCCGAAGATAAATTAGTACCCTCATTATACCCTATACAAAAAAATAATTCAATGCTTGTTTTTCTTCTTTTTAAATAGTATACTAAACAAGGGTGATGATTTTGGATATTATTAACATAATTTCAATAATATGTATTCTTGTTTGTATTATTTTGTTATGCAAAAACGACAGAAAAGCCTTTTTGAAGGTTGTTTTCTGTGTTTATATAGCCTTGGTGGCGTCCGTTACCTTGGTGGTTTTCCGCGGCTCTCCCTATGCCCAATTTGAGCTTGACCCAATAGCCTCCTACCGCAGGTGGCTGACTGCCCCTCCAGACCTTGCCCGCATAGAAGCCCTAAGCATCATTTTAAACATTGCAATGTTTGTGCCCTTGGGCTTTTTAGTTCCAGCCCTTTGGCGGGGGCTTGCAAAAATATATATTATCCTACCCCTGTCAATCCTCGCTACGCTGGTTATTGAAGCAACTCAACTAATAACAAACCGAGGGGTATTTTCAATCGAAGATATAATTCATAACACCGCGGGAGGGTTGTTTGGGTATGCTATTTTCAAAATTTTCTACAGAAGGGTGAGCAAAATCAAAACCCATCCTTCATAGCTTCTTCCCATTCCTCAATCAAATTTTCCAGCTTGGCTTCTAACGCCGCCTTCATCAAATAAACTTCCTGGGCTTTGGCGGGGTCTGTTGCCACATCTGACTGGAACAAAATACCATCCTGCTCCATAATTGCCATTTCGGTTTCTTCGATTGCCTTCTCCAGCCGCTCAATTTTCGCTTTTAACTGCCGCTCCTTCGCCTGTTGCTCTTTTTGATTTAAATACGCCTGCTTATTATCGCTGTCATTAACTTGGTTAGCGGCAACCGCAGAAGGTTCAGCGGTTTTTTCCATATAGTAGTCATAATTACCTAGATAAACCGTTGTTTTATCTGGTTTTAGCTCATAAATTTTGTCAGCTGTGTTGTTGATGAAATAACGGTCATGGCTGATATACAGCACCGTGCCGTCATAGCTATTTATTGCCCCTTCCAAAATTTCCTTGGAAAACAAGTCCAGATGGTTGGTAGGCTCATCAAGCATAAGGAAATTTATGTCAGACAGCATAAGTTTGGCAAGGGCAACCCGACCTTTTTCTCCTCCAGAAAGGGCAGAAATTGGCTTGAAAACATCATCTCCAACAAACAAAAAGGCGGCAAGGGCAGAGCGTATCTCCTGATTTTTCATACGAGGGTGAGCGTCGCTTATTTCCATGAAAATCGTCTTGTCTTTGTCCTCAAAATCAAGGGTTTGGTCGTAATAGCCAATTTTCACATTACTGCCAAGGGTGATGCCCTCTGCCCCTTCTAAAATCATCTTAAAAAGGGTGGTTTTGCCAACACCGTTTTCACCAATTAGGGCAACTGCTTCACCTCGTTTAATATCTAACTGGGCATTGCGAAACAAGGTAATGTCGCCAAATGCCTTGCGCCCATCAACCACTTTCAGCACATCATTTCCGCTTTGTGTTTTCGGCGCAAGGGCAAGGCGCATAGGGCTGGGGGCAGATTTGGGCGCATCTACCCGCTCCACTTTTGCAAGCATTTTCTCTTTGCTTCTGGCGCGCTTGATATGCTTTTCCCGCCCAAAAGCCCGCAGAAGGTCAATAGATGCCTGCATACGCTTAATTTCTTGCTGTTGATTATCAAAATGCCGTTGCTCAATTTCAAAATTTTTGGCTTTTTGCTCTACAAAGGCGGAATAGTTGCCTTTGTAGGACTTTGTAATGCCGTGCTCCACTTCAATGACTTTTTTTACAACTTTATCCAAAAAGAAGCGGTCATGGCTGATAATAAGCACACAGCCGTGGTATTCCCGCAGAAAATATTCCTCAAGCCAGCCTATGGCGCGTATGTCCAGGTGGTTCGTTGGTTCGTCCAGCAACAGCAGCTCTGGTTGAGTTAAAAGCAATTTTCCAAGCCCCACACGGGTTTTTTGTCCGCCAGACAGCATGGAAATGGGCAGGTCATGCTCGGCAGAGGTGAAACCAAGACCGCTTGCCACCCCTCTGGCGCGGCTTTTATACTCATAACCGCCGTTTTGCTCAAAATTCTGCACCATTCGGGAATATTTTTCCATAAACTTTTCTAAGGCGTTACCAGAAAGCTCTGCCATCTCAATTTCCGCAAGGCGAATTTCCTCTTCCAACTTGGCAAGGTGGTCAAAAACCGACAACATTTCCTGGGAAATAGTATTTTTCGGGTTTAAATCCATTTCTTGGGACAAATGCCCAATTCTAGCACCTTTTGCCAATGCCATAGTGCCGCCGTCAGCAGGTATTTGCCCTAAAATAACCTTAAAAATAGAGGACTTGCCAGCACCATTAACCCCCACAAGTGCCGTCTTTTCCTTATCTTTCAAATCAAACCCCACATCACGCAAAACATTTTGCGCACCAAATGAAAGGGAAATATCTCTACAAGAAAATATCATAATAATCACCACATACTATAATACACCAAAAAAGAAAAAAGGGCAAGCCCAACTTGACCCGCCCTTAACTAATAACTAATCACCGATAACTGATAACTGCCTTTTAAAAACTACCACCAGAATCTACGACCGCCCCAAAACGGACCGCCGCCCCAAAAACCGCGACCAAAACCACAGCCACCAAAACCGCAACCGCGACCCCAGCCACCGAAGCCACCGCCCCAAAATGGACCAAACATATTTTTCACCTCGTTTCGCTTGTCAACTTAGTCCATAGTATGCAAGCTCCACAATAGTGGTGATGACATGTTCGCTGTGGGGTCTGTTGAAAAATGTAAAAACTTACGCTGATTTTGCTACGCAAAATCCCAAATTTCGGGCTTCGCCCTCAAAAGTCGCTCCAGTTTTTTGAACTATTCAACAGACCCTATATTATTACAATAAAGTGACAATAATAAGTCAACAATAAAACATTTTATTTGACAAAAGAAAAAGACCCAGGCTGTGCCAAAGGTCTTTAGAAGTTTTAAATTAGCTATCAATTGCGCCTACAGGACATACAGCAGCACAAGCATTGCAGTCAATGCAAGTATCTGGGTCGATGGTGTACGGAGAGCCCTCAGTGATAGCACTTACTGGACATTCTGGTTGGCAAGCACCACAAGAGATGCAGTTTGAATTGATTGTGTAAGCCATGATATTACCTCCTAAAAATATTTTAAAATTTTGTTTCCGAAAGTTTTTAAGGACACAACAAAGCCTTTTATGACTCAATCGCGTCCGTAGGACATACAACGGCACAAGCATTACAGTCAATGCACATATCTGGGTCAATGTTAAAAGGTTCACCCTCAGAAATGGCAGAAACAGGACATTCTGGCAGGCAAGCACCACAGGTAATGCAATTTTTTGTGATTGTGTAAGCCATGATATTACCTCCTTAAGGTTTTTGGGGCATTGTCCGATATGTAAATTAAGGCACGTTGCTCCCTTAAACTATGATACACCAAAACAAGAAAATTTGCAATACTTTTTTAAAGATTTTTTTGTTGAAATTTCTACCGCGTTGTGTTATAATGTAAGGGCTGACTTTATACATTAAAATATTTGAGATAAAATTATTTCGGAGGGCATATTATGAGGATTACTAGACTAAAGAAAATAGGCAAAAAGACCATGGCGGCCTTTTTAGCCTTTGTTATGATTTTTGGCTATTTTGCCGTGTTCGAGATGCCGCTGCGCGCCGCAACCCAGCTAAGCTCTGGCATGGATATGGATTTGGATTTAGGGAACTTTATCAATCCAAGCCCTACCCTTGTGCCGCGTTCTCTTGACGAGGGTATGATACATCTTAGCTTCCCTGTGGAATATCTCACCACAGGAGGGGATGTTTTTGAGCTTGTTTTCCCCATTGGCGGCGCGTTGCGCATTCTTCGCGTCACTTTATTTGAGGACAATATAGCTCAAGTTGAATATATCGGCGGTTCTAACCTTTGGCATGTAAACCGCGGAACAACAGGGAACATCACCGCGCCAGAATTTGGTCCTGTCCACATGCGGGGCAGCTACGTTGTGGCAAATGCCCCTGTCTATCCTGGTACCCATCCAGATGTTGTTACTCCTCCTGCCACTGTGGGGGTCTATGAAGGGCAAATTATC
>WQSI01000010.1 GCA_009787945.1 Defluviitaleaceae bacterium | reverse complement strand
GGCTTCCAATTCCGCGGTGCGAATGGCAGCAATGGTGTCGGTGGAGAAGAAGGGATGTCCTGTTCCCGCCGCAAAAATAACCACGCCCTTTTTGTCCATGTGGTCAAGAGCCGCCCTTTTGGAAAACTGCTCGGTAACAGTTCCCACAATCACAGGTGTCATCACCTTGGCGTCCACCCCTGCCCTCTCGAAACTATCTGCCAAATACAAAGCATTCATCACCGTTGCCATCATTCCAATCTGGTCGGTGCGAACCTTGTCAATGTTTACATTATTGTCCCTGCCGCGCCAAATGTTGCCGCCGCCCACGACCAAAGCAACACCAACGCCTTTTTCCGCCAATTCCTTAATTTGCAGAACAATTCCCGAAATAATATTGTCGTCATAAAATTTTGTTATGCTTTTACCAGCCAGTGCCTCTCCACTTAACTTGATAACTACCCTTTTGAACATTTCACTCCGCTCCCCTCTGTAATTATAATTAGTGTACCATATTTTTAGGAGGTGCGCAAGACTTGAAATTGCAAATTCCAAAAAATCCTCTTGACAGTTGTGATTATGTATGGTATATTCAACATGTTGAGTAATTTTGATGAGGTTGTAGCGATGAGGATAAAATATACTAACAACACCAACCACATTACTGTCAAGATGCTTAGTGGCGGGTTTTTTGTGGGTTGGCAGAGGCGAGTGTCATCTGTACAGCATTTGCAAATTTTAGAAGGCAGTTACAAGATTTGGCTTGCTGTTGATGAGGATGCAGGCTTGGTTGTTGGCTTCATTAATGCGGTTTCTGACGGTGTGTTGTCTGTCTATATACCATTGTTGGAGGTTTTGCCTGATTATCAAGGGCGGGGCATTGGCGGCGAATTGCTTAGGCTGATGCTGGACACTCTTGAGGGCATGTATATGATTGACTTAACATGCGACCCCGATAAAGTGACTCTTTACGAGAAATATGGTATGTTTACGTGGGGTGTACCCATGATGAAACGTAATTATACACAAATTGTGGATTCAAAATTTTAACATATTTTAACATAATTAGGAGGTAACAAAATGACTGATGCAATTCTGAAAAATTACGCCAAGCTGGTGGCTGTAAGCGGCGTAAATGTACAAAAAGGGCAACCTATCATCATTGCGGCTGACATTTCTGCTGCAAAATTTGCCCGTTTGGTGCAAGAGGCTTGCTTTGATGCGGGAGCTTCTGATGTGTTTATGAACTGGCGTGACGAGGTTTCTGCCCGCACCCATTACCTAAAAGCCGCAGACGAAATTTTTGACCAATTTCCAGACTGGCTAGTCCAGCGCGCCAAGCATTATGATGATAAAGGCGTTGGCTATGTTATGATTTACAGCGACAATCCAGACAACCTAAACGGCGTTGACCCAGACCGTATCAAGCGTTTTGCGAAAATCAGCCGCGAAAAAACTACCGAAACCGCGGCTTTGCGCATGTCTAACAAATTGCGCTGGACAATTTGCGCTGTACCTTCTCCTTCTTGGGCGAAAAAGATTTTCCCAGATTTAGACGAGTGTGCCGCTGTGGAAAAGCTTTGGGAGCGCATCTTGAAGGCTTCACGGGCTGATGGTCCAGACCCAATTGCAGAGTGGAAAGCCCACCGCGAGTCTTTTGTTAAGCGTGTAGACTATCTTAATGAAGCTCAATTTGATAAGCTTCGCTTTAAAAACAGCCTAGGCACTGATTTGGTGCTTGGTATGCCAAAAGAGCATATTTGGAAAGGCGGCGGCAGTGTTGATAAAGACGGCTTGTACTTCCACCCCAACATGCCAACTGAGGAAATTTACACAGCACCAGACGCTAACCGTGCAGATGGTAAGGTTGTGGCTTCTTTGCCCCTCTCCTACCAAGGCAGCTTGATTGACGGCATCGAAATTGACTTTAAAGATGGCAAAGCTGTTTCTTATAAGGCGAAAGAAGGTGATGCAGTTCTAAAAAGCATCGTTGAGATGGACGAAGGCTCTGCCCGTCTTGGCGAGGTGGCTCTTGTGCCAAATGCCTCTCCAATCAACCAAATGAAAACCTTGTTTTACAACACCTTGTATGACGAGAATGCCTCTTGCCACTTGGCACTGGGTAAAGCTTATCCAACCAGCATCGTAGGGGGTGCTGAAATGTCCCTTGAAGAGCTGGCTAAGCGCGGCGTTAACCACTCCCTAACCCATGTGGACTTTATGTTTGGTACTGAAGATATGTGCATTTGGGGCATTGATGCTGACGGCAACGAAACCCTAATTTTTGAGAATGGTGAGTATAAGTTCTAATATAGAATAATTATGGGGCGGGGGTTATTTCCTGCCCCTTTTCTATGATAAGGAGATAATCAATGGAATTAATTGAATTGGATGATGCGCAACTTAGTGAAATTGAGGACGCGCTAGAAGAATATGATAATAACCACATTAAACACAGCTTAACTGGGCAAGTTAGACTAGGCATCACATTGGAAGGAGAATTAATAGCGGGTGTACATGGGGTTGTCACCACCTTTTCTATTCTCTATATTTCCACTTTATGGGTGGACGAAAGTTTTCGAGGTAAAAGATTAGGGAAACGCCTAATAACAGAGCTTGAAGGCCGCGTAAAGAATATGGGCGTAAACACCCTTCGCGCCGATACCTTCGGTTTTCAAGGGGTGGATTTTTACCGATCTTTAGGTTTTACAGAGGTTGGCAGCTATACAAACGAAAAAGACGGATATTCGGAACATTTTTTCGTGAAACAATTTTAGGAGGAAGCATGAAGAAAATACTGTTTTTACCAATGTTGCTTATTTTTGTTTTAGCAGCATGTGGCGGCTCAGAAGAGGTAGTTGACTACCCCGTTTATGAGCCTGTGGATTATTATGAATCAGAAGAACCAGAGGAAATTTCCCAGGAAATGAATAGCACAGCCGCCATTCATGGGCTTTTATCCTATGTTGAGCATAATGGAAACCGTGCCTATATCTTCGGCTCTATGCACTTAGGGCGGCCGTATTTTTTCCCTTTAGCAGATGAAGTTGAGCAGGCTTTGCGCCGTGCTGACGTTTTTGCCTTTGAATTTGACCTGACCGAATTGCAAGATTTTGCAGGTATGTTAGAAATGGCAGGATATATGATGTTGCCACTCGGCACAACTTTGGCAGATGTACTGCCAGAAGACACCTTTAATCACCTGCTGGATGTATTGGAAACTTTTCCGTCGGTTAACTACGAAGAAATCGCCATGTTTCAACCTATGGTTGCCGCAACCATGATAACCGCAACAGAAATATTCCCTACAATGGGCATTTTTCAAGAGTACAGCGTGGACACCTATATAATGTCCATAGCCAGAGAGCTTGACCGCCAAATAATCGGGCTTAACCCTCTTGCCCACGAGATGCAGCTGCTCCACGGCGCGCCAATTGATGTACAAATAGCCGCAATCCAAGATTTAACAGACCGTGATACAATGATAGAAGCCGCTACGGAACTGGGGCTGGTGGAAGCTTACTTCACCCAAGATATGGATGCACTGTTGGCTCTTTTGCGACCCTACGACCCAGAGCCAAACGCCTTCGCCGAATATATGATTGACGTAATCATAATACAACGCTCTATAGAATTTGCAGAAGAAATCCACCGCCTGCTAACGGAAACCACCGAGCCTACAGTCTTTTTCGTGACAATGGGTATTGGACATATGATAGGGAACGACCAGGGCAATGTTTTCGTAGTTTTGGAAGATATGGGGCACACAATAACACCCCTGTGGGAATAGTTCAATAAAAATCAGCACTCCTTGTAATGCGGAGTGCTGATTTTTTTACTTTATTCTGTCATACTCGTCGCGGACATGCCTTTCAAAATCCGCAGGCACTCGGGACACCATTGTGAACACAATGCCCACAATAACAAGCGCCAAACCCCAGCCTGCCATTACCCAGCCAGGCCAAAAATAAGGCAAATTGCCCGCGAAAAAATCCCCAAAGCGAGCAAAGCTGAAGTTTCCAACACCACCAGAAGTAAAAAACCAAACGGCAACTAAAAATATGTTAACAATCACATATGATGCGCACAAACCTTTGAATACGGTTCGCATAATCACCCGCTGTCTAGCAAGCTTCATTAGCTTCATATCTGGAACGGGGTGCAAATCAGACACTTCCAAACGGGGTAACTCCACACTAGCATCCTCCTCGGAATTTTCCGCGCCAGGGGCAAAGCGGATGGCATCCTGACGGTCATCCGTCCAAACTGCCCTCTGTTGCTTCACCAATTGCCTTGCCCGCCTTACAAAAGTTTCGCCAATCTTAGCATTATCGGAATTGTATAAAATAACCTTCTTTTCCACAATATTCCTCCTAGTCAAATATATCACCATGCATCTTGCTGTTTTCGCTGGGCAACCGGCCCTAGCCTTTGGGTGCCACCCCCATCACACATGGCTATCAATATATACGACAAGTCACTGAAAAAGTCTGTTTAAAGTTTTAGTTTTTCAAAATTTGCCGCGCTTGGGCAACGGCATCCATATGAGCCTGATTAATCCGCCCGCTTCCATGTATTCGGCTGCCCTCAAAGTGCAGACACACATGACCATCCATTCCGTTGCCCTTGACGGCATCCAAATTGCCAGCACTTGCAGGCAAGTGGTCAACCCCGCCATGAGGGAAGTTTGTTAAAGACCCCGCAAAAACATATCCATTAACATAAACCGCAACAGGTCGCCGCGACCAACTCCAACCGCCCCAAATGTCGTACATTGTGGCGGTATCTTCCGTGGTTAGCGGCTCTACATCTGCGTGATAACGCCCAAAGGTGCGGCGAATAGCAAAGGTGCGGCCTGTTAGCAAATCGCGAACAACTGCATCTGTTCCGCGGTCGAAAATATGCCGAACCTCGTCCCAACCAGCATCGTATCGAATTGTGTATGTATCTGTTACATTTTCGTAATACTCGTAATAACTTTGAGTATTAACAAGGCTCTGCAAATCATCAGCCGCAACCAACCCAAACACTGCTAACGCCGAAATAACAAGACATTTAACCATTTTAAACTCCCCTAAACTCATTTTTAAGTTATTAAGATTTTATTACTATTTTATTCATTTGTCAATACTTTTGTAACAAATTTATCTGGAAATATTTTCATATATTGAAATAATAGTATATTGAGGTGGTTTTATGCCTAGCAAATTTCAGAATCGTATGAAGCGGATTATGTATCGTCCCGCTAAGAAAAAATCTCCCAACAGGGAATTTTTAGCCCAAACCTTGGGGGATGCCGAAAAAGCTTTAAACAACACAATTGGCGGCATTTTTGGCAACAAACGCAAGCGAAAGCGCAAAAAATAAAAAAAGACCGCTCACAATAATGAGCGGTCTATATAGTTATCTTTGCCAGCCGACGAATGGTGCGGGGTCTGTGTGGCGACCGTTTATTCGCACTTCAAAATGAAGGTGAGAGCCAGTTGAATGCCCTGTAGAGCCAGCTCTAGCAATTTGTTGTCCGCGGTACACCCATTGTCCAACGCTTACCATGTTGGCGGTGTTGTGAGCATACAAAGTTGAAATGCCACCTCCATGGTCGACTATAATGGTGTTGCCGTAACCCCCCATCCAACCCGAGAAGGTAACAACGCCATCTTCAGAGGCTAAAATTGGCGTGTTAAAAGGGGCTGTCATGTCAATCCCTTCGTGAAATTCTGTGCCACGCCCGATTGGGCGTTGACGCCAACCATAGTCTGAATTTACACCTGCCGCACGACCCACAGGCCAAGCCATCTGAGCGTCCGATTGCACCCTAACATTACCTGTGCGGGTCTGCAAAGCGCGCTGTTCAGCGCGGATGCGGTTGGCTTCCGCCTCGGCTGCAACTATATGGGATTGCACTTCTCGCTCTGTGGCTTCGGCAGAAGCAAGCATAGAAGCGGCATGGGACTCATTATAGCCCAGTTCCATCAAGCGAATTTCTCTCTCAAGCAAGGTAGCTTCCAAAGAAGCCATAGCGTCTTCTAAATTTTGGGTCTGAATCTCCAAAACAACCACTTGCTCCGCAATTTCGTCACGGGTGGCAGCAATCTGCTCTTCAAGTTCAATTAATTCTGTAACCATTGCGTTATCATGCTCTACAATACGCCTAAAATGCTCCCGATTATTCAAAAAATCTGTCAAATTTTGACTTCCCAAAAGCAGGTCTATGTAGGACAGATTGCCATTTTGGTGCATAAAGCGCAAACGCCCCCGAAGCACGTCAAAACGCTCTTCACGGTCAATTTCTGCTTGGACAAGAGCGGCTTCTGCATCAGCCAAACGCTCTTCTGTGTAAGCCAGACTTTCCTGCACCAAAAACAGCTCATTACCAGCTTCCATCAATTCAATATCAAGCATTAAAATTTCTGCTTCGGTGTCACGACGCTCTGCTTGGGCTTCGTTGAGCAAATCCCTTAAACCAGAAATTTCATCCCGCACCTCTTGCCTTTGCCTGTTAAGGTCGGTTAAGCTGCGGGCAATCGCAACACCGTCAACCGCAACAAACAACATAAATGTCGCCATTGCCCCTACCGCTATTTTTGGTAATAAATATTTTTTCTTTTTCATTATTAAATCCTCCTTCAATAACTCTCTAAACATCCAAATGTCTACGCATAGACGTAATAGACCCAAGCGTGCCGATAACCATTCCAAAAATCAAGATAAACGGCGCGGCTATGGGGAAAATTTCTCCGCTTGCGCGCACAGGGAAGTCGTTCAGCAGGGCTTGGAACAGAGTTGACTGTAACACATTTTCAATCAACCCATCGTAGAAAAACCAGATAATTCCAAGGGGCAAAAGGCTACCAAACACACCTATCAGCACACCTTCAATCACAAAAGGCCAACGCACAAACCAGTCTGTAGCACCTACATACTTCATTATAATAATTTCGTTGCGGCGGCTGTTAACGGTCAACTTAATTGTGTTGGTGATAATTGCTACAGATAAAATTGCCAACACGCCAATAATAACAATGCCCAAAATGGCTATAAAATTGTTGGCAAGCACCAATGTATCAGCCACTTCCATAGAATGGTCAATATAGTCAACTCCGAAGAAAGCAGAAATTGTGTTAATGGTTTCTTGTTTCATCCTAACATTGTCCAGTTGAAGCAGATAGGTGTAGCTTAACGGATTTCTTTCATCTTCCACCGCCATGCGAAACACGCCATGGACATCCCCCCACATTTCCGCCATAATGTCCAAATTCTCATCAGGCGTAAATAGGGTGATATTGGCTACATTGTCTGCCGCCGCCAGCTGTTGCCCAAGCAAAACCCGTTGGCTCTCCCCCAACTCATCATCAATATGAACAACAATGCCAACGGTGTTTTCCAGATGGCTCAAAAACAAGCTCATGTTGGATGTTGCCGCAAAACTGGCAATAACCATAACCATACACGCCGCAACCGTCAACATGGACGTAAGGGACATAAATTTATTGCGCCACATGCTTTTTAAGCTTTGTGACGTGTAATATTTAAGATTGCGAAGCCGCAAAGAAGAGCTGCCCCCGCGCTTTTGCGGTTGTGCAATCTTACTTGTATTTGTTTTACTATCTCTCGGCATAGATGTCATTACTGTACCCGCCTTTTTCCACATCACGCACAACGAAGCCGTTTTTCATGTTAATAACACGTTTCTTCATTGCGTCCACAATATCCCAGGCATGGGTTGCCATTACAACCGTTGTGCCTCGGGTGTTAATCTCATCAAGCAAATTCATAATATCCCAAGCTGTGTCGGGGTCAAGGTTTCCCGTTGGTTCGTCACACAGCAAGATGGGTGGGTTGTTAACAATTGCCCGCGCAAGGGCGCAACGCTGTTGTTCGCCGCCAGACAGCTGGTTTGGATATGCCTTAGACTTCTTCTGCAAGCCCACCATAGACAGCACCATAGGCACATTACGGCGGATTTCGCGGCTAGAAGCGTCGGTTATCTGCATGGCAAAGGCAACATTTTCATAAACAGTTTTTGTAGGCAACAGGCGAAAATCTTGGAAAACCACACCAAGCTTGCGCCTTAAAAAAGGTATCTCTTTTTTATTGTAAAATGTAATGTTTTCTGTGTTTATGAAAATTTCACCTTCAGTTAAATCAAGTTCCCTAAGCAAAATTTTGATAAGGGTAGATTTGCCGCTGCCGCTACTTCCCACAATAAACGCAAACTCGCCTTTATTGATTGTCAGCGTCACATCTTGAATACCTCTCGCGCCATTTTCGTATATCTTTGTTGCATTTACAACTTTAATCACGTTTTCTCGTCCCCTCTCAAGGAGTTTGTAACAATTATTACAAAACAATTAACAGATTTAATAACTTTAAAATAAATATTTAATATATTATATATGATGCCAGGACAAAAATCAACATAATTTAGAAATTTTTTTAAAATTATTTTTTAAATTCTGTCATATCCCCTAAATTACAGGGTTTTAGAAGCCCCATCCACATTCACCAAAACAAGCTTCCACAAATATATTGGGTTGATATTTATTTTCGGGAGGATTTTTATGATGAGTATCTGGAAAAAGCTAGGACTTACCGCCGCCGTGGTGGCAACCTTCGTCTTAATTGGATGCAACACCCAAAGTGACAATAACTACCTAACAACAGTGCGGGTTAACGAAGTTGTGCGCTCCGTCTTTTACGCTCCGCAGTATGTAGCAATCGAACTCGGTTTTTTTGCCGACGAAGGGCTGGAAATCATCCTAGAAACTGGGCAGGGCGCAGACCGCAGCATGGTTGCCCTAATATCTGGTGACGCAGACATCGGGCTAATGGGCACAGAAGCCGCCATTTACGTGTTTAACGAAGGCAGGCAAGACCACGCAATGGCTTTCGCCCAACTTACCCAACGGGCAGGCAACTTCCTTGTGGCGCGTGAACCAATGCCAAACTTCACTTGGGAAAACGTGCGCGGCAAAACAATAATCGGCGGCCGCCCTGGTGGTATGCCTCAAATGGTTTTGGAATATGTGCTGGACTTACACGGCATTGTGCCTGGTGTTGATGTTGAAATTATCACCAATTTAGCGTTTACCTCAACGGCGGGGGCGTTTGTAGGGGGCATTGGCGATTTTACGGCGGAATTTGACCCAGCAGCTCTTGAAATTGAGCTTGGCGGTCATGGGCATGTCGTTACTGGGCTTGCAAATTATACGAATCCTTTGCCCTACACTGTTTACATGGCAAATAAGTCATTTATTGAGGCAAACCCCGAAATTGTGCAAAGTTTTGTTAACGCTGTGCGCCGCGGGCAGGAGTGGGTGGCAAGCCACAGTCCAGAGGATATTGCTCGGGTTATAGCGCCATTTTTTCCTCATAGTAATTTAGAGGATTTGACTTTTATAGTCAATCGCTATAAAAGTCAGGATACCTGGCCGCAGAATTTGGCTGTAAGTTATGATGGTTTTAATTTGCTGCAAGACATTATGTACCATGGCAGCGAGCTTCAGCAGCGTGTGCATTTTGATGAGCTGGTTAATAACTCTTTTATAAATTGAATATGTATAAACCGCCGATTTTAGGTAAATCCTAAGGTTTGGCGGTTTTTGCCGCTCCTATTCAGAGTAACATTTTCCCGCAAAGTTCTGCTTGACACAGAGCACGGTTAATGTTATAATGAAGTGGATGAAGCTTGTCTTCTTTTACCAGAATATACTAAACACCACCTAATTTTCCCAGAAATGGCGAAAAAACTACTTTACGAGGAGGAAGTTTTAATGAAATGGTTTAGCAATATTAAAATCGGCGGCAAGATGTTTGTGGGTTTTGGTGTGGTTATTGCACTGGCTGTTATAATGGCTGTTTTTGCTGTCGTGCAATCTAACAACATTAATAATTCTTATACAGTCTTGTTAGAAGGCGGAGTAGCTCGCCATGTTGAGGCTTTGACCACCCAGTCTAGTGTGCGCGGGATGCGCCGCGCCCTTACACAAACTGGGATGATGGCACCTGTGGCAGACAACCACACTGCCGTAATGGGTCTATACAACGAGATACGCATCTTCTACGGAGAAGCATTGCGCGCGTTGGATTCATATGATTTAAGCACAGCTAACGAGCCAGGTCAATCTCAGGACTGGCGCGATTATCGTTTTGGATTTACCAGCGATTTAAGAGATTACCTACGATGGTATGTTTATGAATTGTATATACCCGCACGTGATGCCGCCCTGCAAAACAACCATGCTGCCATTATGCAGATGGCTGGAGAAGGCGGCGGCAACATTGACAGAATGGTGCAGATAACCACATATCTAGCGGAAATGGCTAACACTGCAATGAGTGTTGCTCAAACTGGAGCTCAGGCTGACGCTCAAAATGCAGTTACAATTACAATTATTATAGCTGCAATTGTGGTGCTTGTAGCAATAATTTTGGCTGTTGTTATTGCTCGCTCTATTGCTAGACCTGTTTCTGAGTTGGTTGTTCTTACTGGGCAAGTTTCTAGTGGTCAACTTAATGTTAATATGGACCAATCCAAAGTCACTAAGGACGAGATTGGTGCAATGACTGGCGAAGTTTATGGGCTTATCAACACCATGAAAGGCATTGTGGACGATATTGCCACTTTCGCCTACGAAGCCAACACCAATGGTGACATCGAATACCGCATTAATGCAAACAAATATAAAGGTGGTTATGCCGACATGGTAAACAGCCTTAATGGGTTTACCGATGGTTTCGTTAAAGATGTTATCAATATACTTAATATTTTGAAGCTAGTTGGCGATGGTGAGTTTGATTTCCATTTAGAACAGTTGCCAGGTAAAAAAGCTGTTTTAAACGAAGCTGTTGATGCTTTAAAAGCAAACCTAGGTGCTGTAAATAGCGAAATTGAAGCAATGACCAAAGCTGTTGTTGATGGTAATTTGGATGTTTCAATTGACGCAACTAACTACAACGGCGGTTGGGGCGAAATTATGGAAGGTCTTAACAATATAGCTGAAGCCGTTAACAGACCGTTGCAAGTTATGAATCTAGCCCTTGTAGAAATGAGAAATGGTAATGTGGATTTGGCGGACATTGACAGAAAAATCATTGCAAAAGGGCATCGCGTAGAAAAAGAGCTATTTAGCGGAATTTTCTATGATTGTATAGTTGCCTTCAAGGAATCGTTCATTTCCATGCAGTCTTATGTTGATGAGCTTTCTGAAAAATTACTATTGATGTCACAGGGAGATTTAAGGGTTTCCATCGACAAGGAATACCTTGGCTCTTTTGCATCAATTAAAGATTCGTTTAATGTTATTGCCAACACCCTAAATAAGACCATGAGCGAAATTAACAATGCTTCTGAGCAGGTGCTTTCTGGTGCTACCCAAATTTCTACCTCTGCTATTGACCTTGCCACAGGCGCTCAAGAGCAGGCGGCATCGGTGGAAGAACTTAACACAACCATCGAAATAATTAACCAACAAACAAGAGAGAATGCAGAAAGTGCGCAAAACGCTAATGAGCTTTCTGGAAAGTCCTCTAGCACCGCTTTGGAGGGCAACGATGCCATGAAGCAAATGGTTGGCGCAATGACCCAGATTAAAGAGTCTAGCGACAACATCAGCAAAATTGTTAAGACCATTCAAGATATTGCGTTCCAAACCAACCTGCTTGCCCTTAACGCCAGCGTTGAGGCGGCACGTGCAGGTGAACATGGTAAAGGCTTTGCCGTTGTTGCAGACGAGGTTCGTNCCCTTGCGGGACGCTCTCAACAAGCCGCTACGGAAACCACTGTTCTTATCCAAGACAGCATAAGCCGTGTGGAATCTGGCTCTATAATTGCAGAATCTACAGCGGAATCTCTTGATGCCATTGTTGCTAGTGCCAGCGAGGTTTTAGAAATCATCGGCGGTATTTCTACTGCATCTGCGGAGCAGGCCGAGTCCATTTCTCAAATCACTGATGGGCTTACCCAAATCAGCAAAGTTGTTCAAAGCAACTCTGCGGTTTCTCAGGAAGCTGCTGCCGCATCCCAAGAACTTAGCGCGCAAGCGGAAACCTTGCGTCAGTTGGTTGCTTTCTTCAGAGTTTAAAAACACGAATAAAAAATGCCACCCGATATACTGGGTGGCATTTTTCTATATCTATAGTTTTGGGTATTGGGATGCGTCGCCCAATTCCTCTTCAATGCGTAAAAGTTGATTGTATTTTGCAACACGGTCGCTGCGGGCAGGTGCGCCTGTTTTGATTTGCCCTGCGTTAACAGCAACGGCAATGTCTGCGATTATATTATCTTCCGTTTCGCCACTGCGATGGGAGATAACACAGGTCATTTTATTGCGATGAGCAAGTTGGATTGTGTCAAAGGTTTCCGTAAGAGTGCCAATTTGGTTAACCTTCACCAGAATAGAGTTTGCAACGCCTTTATCTATGCCCTTTTGCAAGATTTTTGTGTTAGTAACAAACAAATCGTCACCAACCAGCTGAACTTTTTCGCCAAGGCGGTCGGTCAGCAGCTTCCAGCCCTCCCAGTCATTTTCGTCCATGCCATCTTCAATGGAATAAACTGGATATTTTTTCACAAGAGCTTCCCACAAATCCACCATTTCTTCGCGGGTGCGTATAATTTCTTTACCAAGCATTTTGGACTCACCTGGGAAGTGGTATTTATCGGTTTCGCTGTTGTAAAGCTCGGTTGCTGCCGCATCAAAGGCAATTTGGATGTCGCTGCCAGGCTTATATCCCGCTGTTTTGATGGCTTCCATAATCAAATCAAGCACATCATCTGGGGTGGCAAGGTCTGGGGCAAAACCGCCCTCATCCCCTACCCCTGTGGACAGTCCACGCTCTTTCAGCACATTTTTAAGGGTGTGGTAAATTTCGGCACAAATGCGCAAACCTTCTTTAAAATTAGGCGCGCCAACTGGCATAATCATAAACTCTTGGAAATCAACTGTATTATCAGCATGATGACCACCATTTAAAATATTCATCATCGGCACAGGCAACTGTTTTGCATTGATGCCCCCTAAATACTGATACAAAGGCATCCCTAAAGCATCAGCAGCCGCACGAGCCGCCGCCATAGATACGCCCAAAATGGCATTTGCCCCCAATTTGCCTTTGTTTGCAGTGCCGTCAAGCTTAATCAGCTTTTTGTCGAGAGCAACCTGGTCTAATGCATTAGAACCAACAACTTTTGGTGCAATTTTTTCGTTTACATTCTTAACAGCATTTAAAACACCTTTGCCTAGGTAACGCTCACCGCCATCCCGCAATTCCACCGCCTCATGCATACCAGTGGACGCGCCAGAAGGCACAACGGCACGCCCAACATAATCCTGCCCGCCGCTACGCGCCACAACTTCCACCTCAACAGTGGGATTTCCGCGAGAATCCATAATCTCCCGCGCCATAACATCAACAATCTCCAAAAAACCTTTCATCTTAACTGCTCCTTTCAAGCAACATAATATCTTTCAACACCTGGCGCACCTTTTCCATATCATTAAGGCTTGCCGTCATGTTTGTCAACATATGGGTAAAGGCGTGACCCACGCCCTGGTCTGGAAATGCCAACATGCGCCTAAATTCCTTGATGTCCCGCGTGTTTTCGGCCATTGTTAGGCACATTTTTACCATTGACATAAATTGTATGTCAGTCATACCACCCCTCCTCTTTTCTTCAGTTTCCGTGAAAATTACCATAAAATCACTCCTGCTATAATTATATAACCCTAACCTGCACCTCGTCAAGATATTTTGACAAAACCATCGACATCACCTCTTGATTGTGGTACACTTAAATTGCTATTTAGGTTTTGTCATGATGAGGGATTTATTACAAAGGTTTTTCAGCACGTTTTCACTATGGGTTATAACTATAAATATACAGCGGTTTTCCTGTTGCACAGCCTTGAGGGTTTCGATAATTTTGTTTTCTGTGTCCAAATCAAGCTCTGTGGTGGGTTCGTCAAGGATAAGTACGTCGTATTTGCAGGCTAAGGCGCGGGCAAGCCCAAGGCGTTGACGCTCTCCACCAGATAATTTTGTTGCCCAATCATTTAAATCCAAATGACCTAAGGCACATAATTCGGCTATTTTCTGCACTTCTTCGTCGCTAATATCTTTGCCAAACTTGATATTGGCGGTTATAGTATCGTCAAAGATAAAAACGTTTTGAGTAAGCACGGCAATGCGCTCGATATAGCTTTTGTCGTCAACATGTTGATAGTTTTTGCCGTTAATTAAAATTTGCCCCCAACTTGGATGAAGCTGACGTTTAAGCATGCGCAAAAATGTGGTTTTGCCAGCACCAGATGGCCCAGTCACTGCCAAAGCATCCCCAGGCTTAACTTCAAAGTTAACATCCCACAAAACCTCGGTGCCATCTTCGTATTTATAGCAAATATTAGAAAATTCTAGGCTGTGGATTTTGTCAATAAATTCTAGATGGCTGTCGTGGACGGTTTCTTCTGCTAGCAACGCCACTAAGCGACCCTCCACTGCCTTGGCATTTTGAGCGTCAATGTTAAATTCTGTAAGGGATTTAATGGGGTCTGCAAGAGAAGGCAAAAGCAGGTAAAAGGACACAATGCTGCCGATACCCACGATTATAATGTCTGCGCGATAAAGGTAAAGACCAACGAAAACCGCCGCTAAAGGCAACAAGCCCATAATTTTGTTGTTGGCAGCAAGGGCAAGCCCCTTCCACTTACGCAATTTAATGAGGAAATGTTCATATTTATCCACCGTATGTTCAAAACGGTGGGCAAAATACTCCTCTTCGCCGTAAAGCTGTACAGTGTCAACCCCCGCAATGGTTTCACTGGCGTAAGTCAACACCTCAGAATAGCCCTCGGTTTCCTTCAAGGCTGCCTTGCGGATGTGCTTGTTAATAAACTTGTAAACCAAGAAGAAAACTGCAGCAAAGGCAATGGTGGCAAGGGTCATCGGCACATCCCTCGAAAACAGCAAGCCCAAAATAACCAATATATGCACGATGTTAAGCACCAGCATAGGGGTCATGGAAATTTTTGCATGGGCATAAACTCCCGCATCATGTACAATCCGATTTTCCATATCTCCAACGCTGTACTTTTGTAAAGAGACGTAATCTTTGCGGATTGCGCTGGCAAAAAGGAAAGAGCGTATTAAACCTGTTCCTGTGTATTCCATTCGATACCAAAAATAATCCTGCGCCCAGTTTAGCAAAAAGTAAATCGCTAGAACGGCGGCGATTATGCCGATGTAGAAAAAGGCTTGGTCGCCGTCATATGCGTTAAGATTGTCTAGCAGACGACCAGTGAACACAGGCGGCAACAATGAAACCAAAATATTTACGCCCTTTAGAAATATTACAGGTACGCGCTGTTTGTAAATGGGAGCAAGAACTTGCTCCATTTGTTTTGATAGGGTCATAGGGCACCTCCTTGTTGTTAATTTTATATTATAACATGAATTTCAGAAAAATGGAAGGGGTAAAATTTTATATGGGAAACACTTTCGGAAATATTTTTAGGGTGACAACTTTCGGGGAAAGTCACGGTGTTGCTCTTGGAGTTATTGTGGACGGCTGCCCCTCGGGGCTAACTTTGAGCGAAGGCGATTTTACGGATGATATGAAACGTCGCAGACCTGGCAAAAAAATAACCAGCGGGCGCAAGGAAAAAGACGAAATCATCATACTTTCAGGAGTTTTTGAGGGCAGAACTCTAGGTACACCCATCGCTATTATTATACCCAATACCGACCAAAGACCACAGGATTACGATAATTTGCACAATAAATTCCGCAGGGGGCATGGCGACTTTACATATGCCGCAAAATATGGCCACAGGGACCACCGCGGAGGTGGTCGAGCTTCTGGGCGGGAAACGGTATCCCGTGTCGCCGCTGGGGTTATCGCTAAAAATATTTTAGCAGAGCTTGATGTGTCTGTAAAAGCTGAAATTTCACATATCGGGGGTATGACAGACATGAAAGCTGCCGAAAAACTATTACTTCGCGCCAAAACCGCTGGAACTTCGCTAAACAGCGGTGTTGTTTGCAAAGTTTCTGGAGTAAAAGCGGGCATTGGACAGCCTGTCTTTGACAAATTAAATGCAGATTTGTCAAAAGCCGTCATGTCCATTGGAGGGGCGCGGTCTATTAGGTTTGCTGAAGGTCGTAATGACGGCGTTTTAGCTGGTATTTCCAGCGGGAAACCCATTCGCTTCGCTGTGGACTTCAAACCTCCCTCCTCTACTGGCAAAATCGCAAAAAAAGGACGCCACGACCCCGCAATCGCCCCCCGCGCCGCTGTTGTTGTGGAAGCCATGACGGCAATAACCCTAGTTGACCATATTTTTAGAGATTTTTCAAGTAGGCTTGACAAAATTAAAAATTTTTGGTAAAATATTAATACAAGCAGTTTAGTTTAGGGAGGAAAACTATGTCACTAATAGGTACAAAGCTCGGTGAATTTAAGGTAAAGGCATATCATAACGCGGAATTTATTGATATTACCAATAAGGACTTGGCAGGAAAATGGTCAGCTATATTTTTTTATCCAGCAAATTTCACCTTCGTCTGACCCACAGAAATGGGGGATCTGGTAGAAACCTATGATGAGTTTAAGAAAGAAGGATGCGAAATTTATTCCGTATCAACTGACACACACTTTTCCCACAAAGCGTGGCATGATGCATCCCGAACTGTACAAAAAGTCCGCTTCCCGATGATTGCAGACCCAACGCAACAACTGTGCAAAATGTTTGGGGTGCTAAACGAGGAAGAAGGAACTGCACACCGCGCTTCTTTCGTTATCGCGCCCAATGGGGAAATTATGGCTTATGAAGTGCATCATCCGAGCGTTGGAAGAAATTCCCGCGAGCTGTTGCGCAAGGTGCAGGCAGCCAAATTTACCGTGGAAAATGATGGTGAGTCATGCCCCGCCAAATGGACATCTGGTCAACCAACTTTACGGTCTGGCATTGGGCTGGTTGGTAAATTGTAATTTCAGAAAATAAAAGAAGGCAAAACACATTTTTACTATGTGTTCTGCCATTTTTATTATTCATTTTTATTATTATTGATTATACTTAACAATCTTTTCAAAATCATCCGTTAGGGATGCGCCTCCCACCAAAGCGCCGTCAATATTAGGCTGGGCAAACAAGTCAGCCGCATTTGACGCTGTTACGCTTCCGCCATATTGTATGCGGATTTGATTGGCAGTTTCCTCGTTGTAAATTTCAGCAAGCACCTTGCGTATACCTGCACAAACTTCCTCAGCTTGGTCTGTTGTGGCTGTTTTACCTGTGCCAATTGCCCAAATAGGTTCGTAAGCGATAACCACTTTTGCCGCATCATCAGCCGAAATCCCCGCCAAAGCAAGCTTCACTTGCATACGAATATGCTCCATGGTCACGCCCTGTTCCCGCTGGGCAAGGCTTTCGCCACAGCACACAATGGGAATAAGACCCGAGGATAGCGCCTTGATGGCCTTCTTGTTCACTGTTTCGTCGGTTTCATTAAAATAGGCGCGGCGTTCGCTATGCCCAATAATCACATATTTCACGCCGAAATGGGCAAGCATAGGGGAAGATATTTCCCCTGTATACGCCCCAGCATCTTCAAAATGCATGTTTTGCACGCCCAAAGCCACACTGGTGGGCTTCGTCGCCCCGCTAACAGGGCAAAGCATTACAAATGGTACACAAAAAACCACATCCACATCTGGCACATCACACCTAACCGCCATGTCAGTTGCAAAAGCCTTGCCCTCTAAAGGGGTCTTATTCATTTTCCAGTTGCCTGCAATTATTTTCTTGCGCATTTTTATTCCTCCTCATAATCACCCGCCTATTTGTCGCCAATTGCTGATACCCCTGGCAAATCCTTACCTTCAAGAAACTCCAAGGAAGCCCCGCCGCCTGTAGAAATGTGGGTCATCTTATCGCCAAAGCCAAAGATGTTCACAGCCGCGGCACTGTCACCACCGCCTATTATTGTGGTTGCGCCTGCCTCTGCAAGGGCGCGAGCCACGGCTTTTGTGCCATTTGCGAAGTTTTCAAACTCAAAAACCCCCATAGGCCCATTCCAAATAACGGTTTTAGCGGATTTTACCGCTTCGGAGAATATTTCGCTGGTCTGCTCACCAATATCAAGCCCCATCCAATCCGCAGGAATTTGGTCATTGGTAACAGTTTTGTGGTCTGCATCACGGTCGAATTTGTCCGCAACCACAGTATCCACAGGCAACAGCAAGTTAACACCTTTCGCCTTGGCCTTGTCCATCATTTCTTTTGCATACTGGATTTTATCCTCTTCTAACAGGGATTTGCCCACGTCATGCCCTTGCGCCTTAATGAAGGTGTAAGCCATGCCGCCGCCGATTATCAGCGTGTCAACTTTGTCAAGCAAATTGTCAATAACCGCGATTTTATCGCTAACTTTCGCCCCACCAAGAATAGCAACAAATGGACGCTCTGGATTGTTGACGGCATTTCCCAGGAAATTAATTTCACGCTCTACCAAGTAACCCACGGCGGTTTCCTTCGCAAACTGCCCCGCCCCCACAGTGGAGCAATGGGCGCGATGAGCCGCACCAAAGGCATCCATCACAAAAACGTCCGCAAGGGAAGCAAGTTCTTTTGAAAACTCTTCACCATTTTTGGTTTCCTCGCCACGAAAACGGGTGTTTTCAAGCAAAATCACATCTCCGTCAGCCATCTTATCCGCGGCTTCGCGGGCGTTTTCGCCAACAACAGTATCATCCGACGCAAAAACCACATTTACATCCAAAAGTTGCGAAAGTCGCTCTGCCACAGGCTTTAAAGTGAATTTTAGGTCAACCCCCTTAGGCTTGCCCATATGGGAACACAAAATCACCCTTGCACCCCTGTCCATCAAGCTTTTGATGGTGGGCAAAGCCCCTTTAATCCTTACATCATCTGTAATCGCGCCATTTTCCATAGGCACATTAAAATCGCAACGCAACAGCACTCGCTTGCCCGTCACATTAATGTCATCAATATTTTTTTTGTTTAACATTGTCAGCACCGCCTTCCTATGATATAATTTTAGCATATAACAAGGCGCAAATCAAGGAGGATTTAGCATAATGATAAAATTTGACTATCACACCCACACGAACTACAGCTTTGACGGCTTGGCAACCATAGACCAAATGATACAAAAGGCAATAGATATAGGCTTGGAAGAATATGCCATAACCGACCATATAGACTTTAGCTACCCCGACCAGCGGATTTTAAGCCCTAAAGGTGTTGCCGCCAATGTGAAGGCAGCGGAGCAAGCCCGCGAAAAATATGCTAATAAAATAAAAATTTTGGTTGGTGTTGAACTTGGTTTGCGTCCAGATTTAGCAGAAGCAGGGGCAAAAATCGCTGAAAGCTATGATTTTGACGTAATCATCGGCTCTATGCACGAAATCAAAGGTATTGATTTTTATTATCCCGACTTACATCGAAGCCGCACCCGCCACGAGGTTTTCACTTTGTATTTTGAGAATATGTTATCAACTGTGCAAGTCTGCGATTGTTTTGATGTGTTGGGTCATATTGGTTATGTTGAACGTTATGTGGAACGCCACATCCCTGGTGATTATGCGCCTTTGAAATACATGGATTATGTGGATATTATCGACGAAATTTTAAAAACCATCATCGGCAAAGGTAAAGGTATCGAAATCAACACATCTGGTTATGCATACGGTCTTGGACGCACCCACCCACAGGTGGACATTGTGCGCCGCTACCGTCAACTTGGCGGCGAAATAATCACCGTAGGCAGCGACACCCACCACCCAGACAATGTAGGGGGCAACTTTGATAAAGCCCAAGCCGTACTGGAAGAGGCGGGGTTTGCCCACATTACCCGCTTTCGCAACCGCAAGCCAGAATTTATTAAATTTTAATGGAGGTGTAACATGAGGTTTCAACTGCCGCAAATTTTTAACCATCCAGAAGCTCTTAAACCACAAAAGCCGCAAAGTGATAACCGTTGGTATGGCAAATCCCGCAATGCAAGAAGTTTGACTTTGTTCTTCCTAATTGTTACAGCGGCACTTGTTTTGCTTGGATTGTTCTTCCATATGCGAAATATAGAGTACACCCGCGATTTTATAAGGGCGGAAGGGGTGGTTGTTCAGCGTGAATCCGATGGGCTTCAATGGGTTGAGCTTGAAATCGAAAACTCATTCCAACGGATATTTGGTATAAACCCTCGTATGCTTGAACAAGACACCATTGAATTGTTGTTAAACCCAAGAAACTTTGATGATGTGCGAGTCCACGGAGAGGTTAGGGATGGCCCTGCGTTTGTCTGGACAATATCAGCTCTGCCCGCCTTGGGGGTAGTCATAAATGGCGTAATCTACATAGTTGCCCGAAAGCAGCAGTCAGCCAAAAAATAGCATAATAAAAGAATTCATACTGACGATGAACCTCCAAACCCGTCATCCCGCGCTTGACGCGGGACCTCATCATTTGTTCCAAGCCCACAAAATAGGTCTTTGTGGCTGTCGATGGGATTGCGGGTCAAGCCCGCAATGACGTTATGGGTACTTTGCCTACAGTCTGAGAATTTTTAAATGGTTTCATCATACAATTTCAGAAAGTCATCGCAAGAAAATGGAAAGGACTTTTACAATGAAAAAACTTTTGTACGTAGCGCTGTTCACAGTCACTTTGTTAGCGGCATTTACCGCATGTAACGGCAATGGTAATAGTAATTATGAAGAATATCCGCCTGAAACCGAGCAGCACACTTTGGAGCAAATGGGCGACATAATAGTCACCGTTGGTAATTTTTGGGAGCTATGGTGGAATTCCCCCGACACGGTAGCAAGTAATTTCCAAACATTTGAAGAGTTGCGTCAATATCTGTTACAATTTTACACAGAAAATTATCTCGACACTCACCTGCCCTCTGCATTTAGCGAGGAGGATGGAAGGCTTATCGTTCACGAAACACGCATAGGCACATTGCGCTATATTTGGGATGATGCAAGCCATCTGCTTGTGTACGCAGGCGATAATCTTGTGATTGTGGAAACTGAATTTCAAATAGGTTATCCGCGGGGGGATGATTGGTGGACGGACATTGAAACCGTGCGCTTTCACACCCATTTTGTAGATGGAAAAATTGACATTGGCACAAGCCCAGTTGCGTGGTGGAGTGATGAGCTGATTTGGCAAGACCCAACCTATTTCCAAATCATCTTGACTTCTGTGGATTTTTGGGAGCGTTGGTGGAATTTTGAAATTTGGTTTGGAATGGACCATTTAAGTTGGGATGTGCCAGACCGCCTTGCCGACCTTGGCTATGCCCGCCTTAATCCCTCATCAGGTTTTGAGGATTTAGACGCTGTGCGCAGGCAATTATCCCTATGGTACACCCGTGGTTGGATTGATAGGATGCTGACAGAAGAAATTCCCATTTTTACGGAATACGAAGGGGAATTATTTGTAATGGCGGCGCGAAACATACACTCCCGTCCAGACTGGGAAACTGCCGTTTTTGAAATTATAGACCAAAATGACCTCTATTCTGTTGTTGAGGTTGTTGTTAATTGGCGTGATGCAGAAGGCTGGTTGCGCAATGGTTTTGTGCTAATTGACGGCAAAATCGACAAAGAGCTTTCGCCGTGGGTAACATGGGAGGACATATGGTCGTTTTAACTGATGTGGGTAAGCGGTTTGGCAAAAGCCAGATTTTTGCTGGTGTTGATTTGAAAGTTGATGCTAGTAAGCCCACCGTAATAATGGGGAAAAATGGTTGCGGGAAAACCACCTTGCTGAAGGTTGCCGCTGGGATTTTGCAACATTCTAGCGGCAAGGTGGCTCGCTTGGTAGGCGCAAAGACCGCTTATGTGCCAGACCGATTCCCTAAAATCCCCTTCAAAGCTGGGGAATATCTAACACATATGGGCGAAATTCAAGGGTTGCCCCGCGACTTTATTAACCGCCAAATCGACAGTCATTTTGAGAGTTTTGGAATACCAAATGACATTAAAGACCGCAAAATAGCTAAATGCTCCAAGGGAACAATACAAAAAATTAACATTATCCAGGCTTTTCTTACAAAGCAGGACTTGGTTGTTTTGGATGAGCCTTTTTCTGGTTTAGATGAAGAGTCTATAGCGGCATTGATTGGGCTTTTGACCAAAATGTCAGAATATGGCACGGCAATCCTGTTATCATGCCATGATAAGGAATTGGCTAGGCAGATAACCGATAGAGTGCTGTTGCTTGACGGGGAGGGTTTGCAAAATGCTATCTTTAATTAGGTTTAACATTGCAGGCTACACCAGGTCTGCGAAATATTTGCCTGGATTGGTGCTTTTTACTGTGTTTCTTGGTTTTAATTACCAAACCGCCCCTGTGGACATTTGGGGCAACTTGCACCTTACCTCCATTGCTATTTTTATTTTGGCAACCACCATAGCCGCAACTTTGGTAGCCAGTGAAGACGCCACCCAGCAGCAAATCACCCTGCTGCACACAAAAAACGAAACCAAATACCACATAAGCAAAATTTTATCCGCTGTGATATTTTTGGTTCCGTTTTATATTGTGACATCTGTGTTGCCCGTTGTCTTTGGCGTTTTTCCGCGCCATTTAACGATTATTGAAATACTGACGCATTTGTCAGTTTATTTTCTTGTGGGCTTGCTTGGTGTCACTCTCGGGGTGTTTTTCAACTTCCGCATTTTCCGAAAAGAAACCGCCTTTGCCGCCCACATCGCTTTTGTTGCAATCATCGCCATCCCATTAAATGTGATTTTTAGCCACATCACAGTGTTGGAGTTTGTGTATTACATCCTGCCGCCAATCCACTTTTTAGCGGAGGATTTAAACAGACTAAGCAACGCATCAACCCTGCCAATGACAGGAAATTTCTTGGTTTTTACCATTATCTGTCTGGCTTACTCAACTGCGCTTGCTATTATTTACTGTTTAGTAATGAGCAACAGAATGAAGCAGTAGGTAGTGTCTACGCAAGATTGCAACGCAGCTTTTCGGCTGATTTCCCGTTGTTCTGCGTCGCACTTTCCTTATGTGCCTATGGGCACACTGCGTCAAGATGCTCCTTGAACAACGAAAAATCATCTCGAAAATCTACGTCACACTCTTACGCAGACACTACCTAGATCTCGCCCTCCCGCCGTTGTTTGACTGACTTCCTGCGGTCATAAAAGTCCACAATCTCATCAAAAACATCTTTTAGAATCGCCGCCATGGGGATTGCCATTATCATGCCCAAAATACCCGCCAAAGCAGAGCCTACGGTGATGCTGATAATCACTAACAGAGGGCTGAAGGAGAAACTATCCCCCATAAGGCGAGGCTGGAGGACATTGGCATCCAACTGTTGGATAACAAACAGCACGGCGGCGGCAATTAGACCCGTTGTGAACTCTTGCGTAATCATTACCACAATAACAGCTACTGTTGTGCCGACCAATGAGCCAAAAATGGGGATATAATTCACAACTCCCAACATTATACCAAGAATAAGGAAAAAAGGCGAACCGATAAAATATAGCGCGATTGTTGCGGCAGTTCCAAGAATCAGCCCATCAACGGTTTGAGTGCGGATATATTGCCTAAAATATCCATTTAGCCGCTTTCCTGCCGCAACAGCCCCCTGCCAAAAATCATGGGGGGTAAAAACCCTCAAAAGCTTGTTAGCAAGGGCTTTTATGCGGTCTTTATCCAGCAGAATGTATATGGAAGCGATAAGGGCGACAAAAGCCCCGAAAACCGTCGTTCCAACCCCTGTAATTGTTCCCACAATTTGTTGCAGATTCTCAAATTGAAAATCCGAAAGCCATCCCATCACAGCACCTGTTGCAATTTCAACCACATCATTTTCAAAAAGCTCTAAAGCATTAATATTAGCAATTGCGGCGTTGATGCCCTCCATATATGTTCCCCAGTTTTCCTGCAATTCTCCGATACTGCTTATAATAGCAGGGAAAACAAAAGCTGACGCAGCCGCCAAAATTCCTAAAATTATCAAAAAAGTTGTAAGTAGCGCGAAGCCGCGCTGTTTTTTTAAAATAAATGAATTTGTGGACTGACTATACAATTTCTGGAAAAACCCTACAGGGATATTTATAATATATGCAATTAGAAAACCGTAGAAAAATGGTGATAAAATCGCCCATACCGCCTGCACAAAATCCCCGATAACATATAAAGACCCCGACACCCTAAAAGCGATTATCAACGCAAGCCCCACTAAAAAATAAGGCACTAAAGTTTTTAATTTTTCAAATATTTGGGATTTAGTCATATTCCCCCTCCTTTTGTAACTTCATTATACCACCGTTTATTCATTAGTCAATAACCTATTGCAAAATTTTCATAATTATGGTAGAATGTTTAGATGTATACTCATTTCATACCAAACAAAACAGGAGGAATTTAATATGCTTGATATAAAAGATTTGCGCAATAATTTTGAGGGGTCACAAGCCGCCATGGCGCGCCGCGGCGGAGATTACGATTTAACGCCTTTTCTGGACATGGACAAAAAGCGCAGGGGGCTTATTTTGCAGGTGGAGGAGCTGAAGGCGAAGCGAAATGCCGCTTCTAAGGCAGGGGCAGAAGCAAGGGACGAGCTGCGGGAGCTTAGTCAGACCATTAAAGGGCTTGATGCCGAACTTACCGTGATAGAAGATGAGCTGGACGGCTTTTTGTTGCAATTTCCCAATCTTCCAAGCCCTAACACCCCTGACGGCAAGGACGAAAATGACAATGTAGAAATTCGCAAACATTTAGAGCCGACAAAGTTTGATTTTGAGCCAGTTCCCCACTGGGATTTAGGGAAAGAGCTAGACATTTTGGACAATGAAACCGCCGCAAAAATCACAGGCAGCCGCTTTATGGTGCTGAAGTCAGGAGGGGCTAAATTAGAGCGGGCTTTGATGAATTTTATGCTGGACCTGCATACAGAAGAGCATGGATATGAGGTGGTTTTTCCTCAGGTTATCGCCCACGAGCGCGCCCTCATCGGCACTGGGCAGCTTCCTAAGTTTGCCGAGGATATGTTCAAACTTGAAAATACAGATTATTATTTAATTTCCACATCAGAGGTTACTGTAACAAATATTCACCGTGAAGAAATTTTGGATGGGGCGAAATTGCCCATTAGCTATACGGCTTATTCCCAGTGTTTCCGCAAAGAGGCGGGGTCTGCAGGGCGGGATACCCGCGGGCTAATTCGCCAGCATCAATTTAGCAAGGTGGAGCTGGTCAAGTTTACCAAACCAGAGGAAAGCTATGGGGAACTTGAAAAGCTAACCTCTCATGCTGAACAGGTGTTGAAATTGCTAAAATTGCCCTATCGCGTGGTGCGCCTTTGCGCGGGGGATTTAGGCTTTGCCTCTGCAATGACCTATGATATTGAGGTTTGGATGCCAAGCTATCAAAGGTATGTGGAAATTTCTTCCTGTTCTAACTTTGAGGACTTCCAAGCCCGCAGAGCCGCCATCCGCTACAAAGATGGCGTTGGCGAAAAGCCCCAATTTGTCCACACCTTAAACGGTTCTGGGCTTGCTCTCGGGCGCACCATAGCCGCTATTATTGAAAATTATCAAAACGCTGACGGCACTATAACCGTGCCAGAAGTGCTAATTCCCTATATGAGGGGGGTCGAGAAAATTGAGCCAAGATAGCAACGGGCAACAACAAGCCCAGGGCAGTTTTTACAAAGCCGTGGGCATCGCAAGCATTATAGATAGCAAGCGCAAAATCAACAAAGTGTTGCGGGAAGCCTCCTTCGCCCCCGATTTCTCTTATGAGCGTAAACAAGACAAAAAAGGCCGCATCTATTTTGACCGCTATAAATATTTAGGCAGCGGCTTTGGGGTCAGCGTCCAGGGTTTTCGCCGCATGACTAAAAACAAGGAAGGTCAGCCCGTTGAAAAACATATGGTGACAGATTGGGGGATTTTTGCCCAGGGTCATCAGGATAATTATATTAAAAATGCTTATATTGACACCGACGAAAACCAACACGGCTTTTGCCTGGCAGAAGATGCAAATTCCGCAAATCTTTTTGAATTTCGTATTAACAATATGATGGAGCTGGAGGACAATTACAGAAAGTTGCGCAATCATGGGGAAGTTGTGACATTTGAGGAAGGTGTAAACCGCGTAAATATGGCTATGCTGATGCTTTACGGCACTGTTTTGATGCCTGTGGACAAAAGCGGGGAAGATGCCGACATCCACCAACAACAAGCAGAGGAGCGTATGCAAAAAGACCTTGCCGCCCGCGCCCGCATGGGTGACATTGAAGCAGAAGCTGACTTTTACAGGATTGCCCACGAACAAGAAAAGGAGCTTAGCGAACGCCTTGAAGAGGAGGACCTGTTGTCAGTTTTCGAGGGGTATTTCCTTAATATGGTGGAGCAAAGCGGAATTTTCACAATCCTTGCTGATATTTTAAATGTGGAAGAGGTCGCCAACGAAGCCACAGGAGAAAAGCTATACCGCCTGACCATTTCTATTACAGACACTCACACAACCGCCTACATTAGCCAAGATGATTTATTAGGTTTTCCTATGATTGGTATGCGCTTGATGGGCATTGGTTTGCTCCAAGGCAAAGTCATTTTTTAACGGAGGGATTTATGGATAAAATTAGGGAGTTTGGCGGCGGAAAAATATTCCTTCTAGCTGTGGGGCTACAAACTTTATCAACGATTTTAGCACTTGCGGGGCTTTTTGTCATGTTTTCTGCCCCGTCTATTGACCCGTTTTTTAATGCCATAATGAATACCATCGTAATTTTCGCTGGTATCATCGGGGCGGCATTGGCGGCATTGCCCCTTATTGGCTTGTGGCTTATTTTAGATGCCAGCAAAAACAAAGACAGTGACCAGGTAGACGGCAAAAAGATTTTTACAGCCTTAAAACTCATACAGGTTCATCTTATTATCAACATCTGTGTTTTCGGCTTTGCGATTGGGAT